>NZ_LS991949.1:300000-600000 GCF_900476125.1 Metamycoplasma alkalescens | reverse complement strand
AAGAACTTAAAAAAGTTATTTTAGAAAAAAATCCAAAAGTTAAGGATCTAAAATTAACAATTAAACTTGCTGAAGGTGAAAAGAAAAACAAAGAAGCAACAGTTACAGCTGAAGGTCACAAAGGCGAAGTAAAAGTTACTTTTACTGCTAAAAAAGAAGCAGCTCCAGTTGAAGAAAAAGACCTAACAAAATTATTTGATAAAAAAGAATTAGGTGAAATTTCAACACAAGAAGATGACATTACAGTTGAAGAACTTAAAAAAGTTATTTTAGAAAAAAATCCAAAAGTTAAGGATCTAAAATTAACAATTAAACTTGCTGAAGGTGAAAAGAAAAACAAAGAAGCAACAGTTACAGCTGAAGGTCACAAAGGCGAAGTAAAAGTTACTTTTACTGTTAAAAAGGCTCAACCAGCAGCTTAATAATTATTAATATAACTATTGAATTATCTAGTTAATCTATTAACAACCTATAAAAACTCACAACAGGGCAAATGTTGTGGGTTTGTTTTAATTTAAACCTAAAAATTATGATTAAGTTTGAATTAAAACGCATAAATTTTACTTCAAAAAAAGATTTTGATATACAATTTTTCTTGAATTTATTTTTATTTGCTAATTGACTTACATTTCTATATTAATAATTTGATATTGATATTTAAAAAAAATAAAAAAATAGTGTAAATAAGAATAATAATCTTAAATTTTAAAAACTAATTAATAAATTAAAAATCCAAAATTAAAATTAAAGAAAGGAAATAAGAAAAATAATATGAAAAAAAGTTCAAAATTATTATTATCATTATCTAGCATCTCAGTTGTTTCATTACCTTTATTAGCAATCTCATGTACTGAAACAGAAAAACAATTATTTGAAAAAGAAATTAAAAGTGTTGAAGATTACATTAAGAACACAAAAGATTTAAAAGAAGAAATCAAAGATAAATTAAATAAAAAAGTAACTGAGGCAAAAGAGCAACTAAATAAACTAGAAAAAGATGAAGAAATAAAAAAAGCTAGAGAAGCATTTAAAAAAGAAGTTGAAGAAATCAAAAAAGGATAAAATAAATTTAAATAATTTAAAAAGATTCAATTAGCAAATTCTTAATTCTGCTATTTCAAAAAAATTAAAAAAAGAATAGCAACTTAATAACATTATTAAATAATTTATTTGACTATTTACACATTTTTTATTAAAAAAGAGAATAAACTTACGATTATAATTGTGGGTTTATTTTTTAATCAAATGACTATAAAAACTTAAATTTATTTTAATTTTAATAAAGACTTAAATATAGTATTTTTGTTTATAAATACACCTAAATTTATTTGATTAAACTTGATTAACTTCTTCCTTTTAGTCTTAATTAATAGTAAAATTATTTATATAAGGAAAATAAAAAAAGTAATTAATTAGAATAATAAAATCAAAATTTAAATTTAAATCAATAACATTAAAATAGGAAAGGAAATTGAAAAAATAATATGAAAAAAAGTTCAAAATTATTATTATCATTATCTAGCATCTCAGTTGTTTCATTACCTTTATTAGCAATCTCATGTACTGAAACAGAAAAACAATTATTTGAAAAAGAAATTAAAAAAGTTAAAGAAGAAATTGCAAAAATGAATGATGGTAAAGTAAAAAGTGCTTTACAACTTGAAGTAAGAAATGCTGAAAAGAAAATTTCAGAGTTAAAAACAGACGAAGAGTTTAAGAAAGCTAGACGAGAATTTAAAGACAAAGTTGATAAAATCAAAAGAGATGGTGAAAATACATCTAATGAGTCGAAAGAAGATAAATTAGCAAAAGAACTTCGTGATATCTTGGAATTAAAAGAATCAGAGAAAGTTAAATTGGAAGATTTAAATTTAGCACAAGATCTAAGTCAAAAGAAATTAGATTTATATTATAGTTTTTCATCAAATAGCATTGTATTTGTTAAAAAGGGTCAAATACCAAATTGGACTGAAAAGGATTCTACCAAGAAAAACCATAATGAATTTTTTTCAATTAAATCAAATGTGGCTTCTAAACTTGGACGTGATAAACAACAACTTGTAAATGCAAATAAACCAACTATAGAAGACAAAAAAAATAAAAATAGAATGAATCTTTCAAGTATGTTAGATTATGAAATAAAAAACGTTAAGGAAAATAGCGATAAATCTGTTGAATTTGAAATAATTGTAAAATACAAAGTTGCTACTTTTGTTCCTAGAGGAAAACATGTAATTTCAAATGAAAGCAATCAATCAATATTGAAATTATCATTTAAAAAATAATTCTACTAACATTTTTTTAATAAAAAAACTACCTTAATCTTAATTGGGTAGTTTTTTAAATGTCTCCAGAACTAATTAACATTTTTTTAATTTCATTAATCATTTTTTTTGAAAAAATTCCCTTGTTCATTTTTCTTTGATTTTCTAAGGAATCTAGTTCTTTATATATCTTATAAATTAACTTTAATGGATAATTTAGAGTTGTAATTGATTTTTTAAAGTCTTGTCAATCAATAACGTTGAAATCATTTTCATTATAGCATTTAACATCAAGATCAAAATCAATATATTTAATTGCCTCCTTATCAATAAAAAAAGGACTTGCTAAATTAATATAGATATTATTTTTTTCATTCTCATTTAATGTAATTAGTACATTATAAAAATGTTTTTTTGCAAAGAAAAATAAAATTGGCGTTGAAACAACTCAATTAATATCTGCTTCTTGGACTTTAGTTTTCATTAATAACACAACAACAAAATCATCTAAATTAGCAACAATTTTGCAACCTTCATATTGACGATATAAAGTTCCATCATATTTAAAAGCTTGAATTGAAGTTAGTTGGCCAATTTGATAAATTTTTTGATCATTTTTAATTTCAGTTTTTTTTATTTTTATTTGTTGTGATTGGGCATGAAAACTTTTATTTTTTTTTCTAGATTTCATGTTCCACCATATAGTTTTAGATTTTAATTTTTATAAAAAATTAAATTTCAAATTTAATTGATTATTAATTTAAATTATAAATAAAAAAAGCTTAAAAAAGCAATTTTTATTTTATTAAATAATATATTAAAAAAATCAATGAACTATTGCTTATATTTTTTATTTTTAGACTGAATTTTATTGAAAAAAATATTACTAATTAATTGAATTAAGTTTCAATGTGTTCAATAACTTAACCAATATAAAAATGAATCCATTTTCAATAAATTTGTTTGAAAATTCAATTAGCTTTAAGTATAAAATCAACGAATTTTAACTATTTTGTGCAAAAAAAAAAAAAAAACTATAATTGGTTTCGTAGCGTTGGAAAACGTTATATTTTGAACTTAAGTAATAAATTAATAACAATAAGTATTGAATCATAAATTTTGTTTAGGAGATAATTAATGAAAAAAGTAAATAAAATATTATTAGCATTAGGTTCAGTTGCATCATTATCAACTTTACCTTTGGTTGCTGCAAAGTGTGGTGAACCAGTTAAAAAACCTGAAGTTAAGTCAAAATTAAGTGATTTTGTCAAAGAAACTAGTTTAGGTGAAATAAAAACTAAAGAAGACAAACCTTCAGAAAAAGAAATTATTGATGTTATAAAAGCTAAAAATGAAAAAACTAAAGATTTAACTTTGTCTATAAAAGATATTACAGAAAAAAATGCTAAAGTTACTTCAGAAAAGCATGAAGGTGAAGTAGAAGTTACATTTACTACTAAAAAAGATGTAAAAGAAGAACCAAAAGAAGAACCAAAAGAAGAACCAAAAGAAGAACCAAAAGAAGAACCAAAAGAAGAACCAAAAGAAGAACCAAAAGAAGAACCAAAAGAAGAAAGCAAAGAAAAAATTGAAGCTGATTATGAAAAATTTAAAAATTATGTTTCAAGAGTAGAAAAAAATGTTGAACAAATTAAAAAATTAAATCTTAAAGAAAATTTTAAAAATAATAATTCAAATGTTCAAAATGAATTTAACAAATTTATTGATGAAAAAATTCCAGGTTTTATTTTAGGAGCTAAATATAAACTTGAGAATTTAGAAAAATTAAAAAATAATAAAAGTGCTGCATTAGAATTTGAACTTAAAAAAGCATTATTTTGACTTAAAGGGTCAACTCAAAAATTTCCAGGTTATGCAAATTGATTAAATGTAGAATATAATAAAATAAAATCATTTTTTAAAGATGAAACAAAATCAAAAGCTAATGCTATTAGTTTTAAATTTGAATAATTCACATTTATAATAAATGCATTATGAACAAACTACCTTAATCAAATAATAATTAAGGTGGTTTTTTTAATTTATAAAACAAAATAAAAATCACAGTCTTATTGTGATTTTAGTTTCCTTTCTAAAATTTTAAATCTCAGCCAATTTAACTAGTTTTTCAATAATTTCTTTGAAATTAGGGAATTTAATAAAAATTTCTTTTGCAATCGCAAGAAGTTTCTCATTACTAGTAATTTCTTCTAGTGATTTATCTTTGATTTGAAGAATATCTTGAGCAATTTTATTAAAATCATTTTTTTCACCCATTTGCATTATTTCAAGTATATATTGCTTAAATTCGTCATTTTTATTATTCGGATCAGAAAAAGTCTTAAAGATTTTTTCAAGATCACTAATTAACATTTTAAAAAAATCAACTCATAGTTCTTGATTTTTTGAAATTTCTTCCCAATTTGAATATCTTGTTTTTTCTTCATCTTTATTATTTGGAACATTGGGTGTTGGCTGTGAATTATTGTTATTTTGATTTTCTGAATTATCATTTGTGTTTTGTGAAGAATTATCTTTTTTATCTTTACATGAAGCTGAAATTATTGGAATTGTTAACATCGGAATAAACACAAATGATAAAAGTAGTTTGTATTTATTTTTTAACATCTTAATAAGAAATTCTATCATTTTTTAAATTAAAATTAAGATAAAATTATTACTTATGAGACTTAGATACAATAAAAATGCAATAAATTTACTTGAGAATAGTGAATTTTGTATTAAAGAATTCCCTTATAAAATTTCGAATAATACTGTCTTAGAAATAGGGATGGGGAAAGGAAGAATGTTAGCAAATTTAGCTGAAAAAAATCCAAACATTCAATATATTGGACTAGAAAAATATTCAACTCCTGCTTTATCAGCACTAAAAAAGATTGAATCAAAAAAATTAAAAAATATGAAAATTATTGTTAATGATGCAATTCAATTGGATTCATATTTTGATGGAAAAATCAAAACAATTTGATTGACTTTTTCTGATCCATGACCAAAGAAACGTCATTTTAAAAGAAGACTTGTTTATAAAACATTTTTGGAACAATATAAGAAAATTTTGGCTAAAGATGGAGTTGTTTATTTTAAAACTGATAATCAATTATTATATGAATTTGCACTTGAACAATTAAATGAATTTAATGCCAATGTGCTTTATAACACAAATGACCTGCACCATTGTGATTATGAGATTGATAATCAATTAACAGATTATGAAGAAAAATTTAAAAATGAAGGAAAAAATATTTATTTCATTGCTTTTAATTTTTAATTAATTCAAATAAACAAAATTGCATTTTGTGTAATTGACCTTACACATTTTTTAATTTATTGAAGATTTTTTTAAATTTTCAATATAAAGCAATAAATGATTTGTTATTAGATTTTGGTATAATATATTACTAGTAATATATTATCTAAGGAGATTTTATGGTTTTAGAGGATGAAAAAGATTTAGAATTAGATTCTAAAGACGAACAAAGTAAATCGGATGAATATTATTTTGTGGATGATGAAATTAAACGTGTGTTTTCGGATGAAATTGAAGAAGAAAATGACACTGACGAGGAAGAATATATTCCACAAAATAAAGATGACTATGTTGTTCAGAGTCAAATTCTTGAGGGTGAAAAAGACGGATTAAAACCAGCGGATTTAGCTACAGTAATGAAAAGCTCATTCTTAGAATATGCAATGAGTGTTATTGTTGCTAGAGCATTACCTGATGCAAGGGACGGATTAAAACCTGTGCATCGAAGAATTCTTTATGGGATGAATGAACTTGGAATGTTTCATAATGTCCAACATAAAAAATCAGCACGTATTGTTGGGGATGTTTTAGGTAAGTACCACCCACATGGTGATAGCTCTGTTTATGAAGCAATGGTGAGAATGGCACAAGATTTTTCACTTCGTTATCCTTTAATTGATGGCCATGGGAACTTTGGATCAATTGATGGTGATTCAGCGGCCGCAATGCGTTATACTGAGGCAAGAATGTCAAAAATTGCAGGAGCAATGGTTGATGGCCTTAAAAAAAATACTGTTGACTTTATTGATAATTATGATGGAACTGAGAAAGAACCAACTGTTTTACCTGCAAGATTTCCTAATTTATTAGTTTCAGGATCTTATGGAATTGCGGTTGGAATGGCAACAAGTATTCCGCCACATAATCTAGGTGAAGTAATTGATGGGGTTTGTGCTTTGGCAAAAAATCCAGATATTAGTGTTGCGGAGTTAATGGAATATGTTCAAGCACCGGATTTTCCAACTGGTGGAATTATTTTTGATAAAGAAGGTTTAATCAAAGCTTATGAAACTGGTGTTGGGAAAGTAATTATTCGTTCAAAATCTGAAATTCAAGAGTTAAAAAATGGGAAATCTAAAATCATTATCACAGAAATTCCTTATGGAAAAAATAAGTCAGTCTTAATTGAAAGTATTGGACATTTAATTAAGGATAAAAAAATTGAAGGAATTGCTGACTTTAGAGATGAGTCAAACCGGGATGGAATTCGGATTGTTATTGATGTTAAAAAAAGTTTTGTTCCTGAAGTTATTTTGAACAAAATATTTAAATTAACCGAATTCCAAACAAGATTTTCATTCAACATGGTTGCTCTTGTAAATAATGAACCAAAAAAACTAAATTTAAAAACTGCTTTAGAAGTATATTTAAAACATCAAGTTGATGTTGTTACAAGAAGATTACAATTTGATTTAGAAAAAGATATTGCAAGAGCACATATTTTAGAAGGCTTAAAAATTTGTGTTGAAAATATTGATGAAGTTATTGCAATTATTAAGAAATCCAAAAATGATGCTGAGGCACAAGAGACTTTAGGTAAAAGATTTAATTTATCTGAAATTCAAACCAAAGCAATTGTTGATATGCGTCTTGGAAGATTAACTGGATTAGCAATTGAAAAAATGAATGAGGAACTTGATTTAGTACACCAAAGAATTGCTGAATATCAAAGAATATTAGCTGATAAAGATGCTTTGATTGATTTGATTATTAAAGAATTGCAAGAAATAAAAAATATTTATGGTGATAAACGTAAATCGGAAATTAATTGGGAAGAAATGTCTGATATTAACAATGAAGATTTAATTCCTAAAAAAGATGTTGTGATTACAATTACAAGAAATGGCTATTTAAAAAGACTTGATTTAGAAGAATATAAAGAACAAGGTCGTGGAGGAATTGGTGTTTCAACAACAAAAACCTATCAAGATGATGATATTCAAGATATCTTAGTCGCAAACACGCATACTGATTTATTAATTTTCAGTTCAGCAGCGAGAGTTTATCGTTTGAGAGGTTATGAGATTCCAATTGGGACAAAACAATCAAAAGGAATTCCAGCAATTAATATTATTGGCAGTCTTGAAAAAAATGAAAAAATTATTAAGATTTTAAGTATTGATGATCAAGACTATGAAAAAGAAAAATTCTTAATTACAATTACAAAAAATGGAATTGTTAAAAAAACGCATTTATCAAATTATCGTTTGATTAATAAAAATGGTAAATATGCTTTTGGGTTAAAAGAAAATGATGCTTTAGTGGATGCATTGGTAGCAACAAATGATGAAGAGTTATATATTGCTGCAAATAATGCAAAATTATGTCGTTTTGATGTTAAAGATATTAATGCAATGGGAAGAACAGCCGCTGGTGTAATTGGAATTAAGTTATCAGATAATGAAAATGTTGTTTCAATGTCGACATCATCACAAGGTAAATATATTCTTAGTTTAGGAGCTTCAGGGTTTGGAAAATTAACACTTGCAAATAGTTTTCGAAAAACAAAAAGAAATTCACGTGGTGTGATTGCTTTAAATGAAGATAAAGCTGGTGCAATGGCTTATGCTGCAACTGTTGAAGGCAATGAAGACATTATTGTTATTACTGATGATGGAATTAGTATTAGATTCTCATTAAAAGAAGTAAGTGTAACGGGAAGAAATGCTAAAGGTGTTAAACTAGTAAATCTTAAAAAAAGAAATGCATCAATTGTCGGTGTTGCAAAAATTCCAAATCAAACAAAAGAAGACAATCTTGCACGTGAATTGACACAAGATGAACTAAAAGAAATGACTTTTGATCAGCAAACACAAGAAGCAGCGCAATAATTGATTTTTAAAATAAAAAATAAAATAAAACACTGGCATTCAGTGTTTTATATTTTTTTTAATTTTTAGTAAGTACTAATTTTTTTGGTTGAGTAAATGATTTTTTCCCGAATTAATCTTAGAACTGGATAAATATGGAAAATTACTAATGTATAAAAAGGGATTTCAATTAGACCCTTAAAGACAATTGGGATCATAAAGAATGAATACCATTCATTGTAAGCAAAGTTTCCACCTCTAAAGCGATTACGATAAGTAATATATGCAAACGGACCTCATAATCATCTTACTAAAACCAAAATAAAGAAAACAACAATCAGAATGTTAAAGAATAAAAATACTGAATATTTTCTTTTAATGTTTCTTGTTTGGAAATAAATCACCATCAGTGTTAAAGCAATTGCTCAAATGAAGAAAATTCCAAATGCAGAAATGCCAATAACAGTTTGCAGCGGAATTGTTTTTGTTCTTTTTAGTGCCCCTTCACTAATTGGCAAATTATTATAATGTGTAATTAGGACAACAATAAATACTGTCGTAATTAAGAACAAGAAAATAAACCCAATTATTCAAGTTTGCTTTTGATTTTTGTTCATAAGATTCATTAAGAATCCTGTTAATAAAGCAATAATCACAGGGATCATTGCATATTCAAGCATTCACTCACCAATACCATTGATGATTGATTCAATCGTATTGCCTAGTAACCCCATAATTGCACCTTTTCATGGACCAAGTGCTAAACCAAAAATAATCACTACAGCATATGTTAAACTAATTCTAAAAATTCCTCGAAATGCATATTTTTGAATTAAAGCACTAATGATGTATATTGCAAGTAAAAGTCCAAATAGTGCAATTTCAAAAATAGTTAATCGATATGTTTTTGTTTTAATGCTTCTTTTAATATTTTGAAATAATTGTACAAACATATCGTAAACCTCTTATTAACAACAAATAAATCTTATTTTAAAAGTAATTCTGTAATCGTTTTTACCATTGGAAACATTGGTTTTTCATTGATATCACAAGTTCCAGCAATATCAAAATGAATATATTCAATGTCATTTGTAAATTCTTTTAAGAACATTGCTGCTGATGATGAACCAGCATTGCCAGTAAAATCAGTATTTTTTAAATCAGCAACAATTGAACCTTTAATATATTCAGCATAATCTTCATCAAGTGGCATTCTTCACACTAATTCATGTTGAATTTCAGCTGCATTTTTAACATCTTCTCAACCTTTATCAGTTGTCGATCAAACACCAGTATAAGTTTCACCTAAGGCCATGATCATTGCTCCAGTTAAGGTTGCAACATCAATTAATCTTGTTGCTTTTAGTTTTGATACCGCGTATCATAAACCATCAGCCATTACTAAACGCCCTTCGGCATCAGTGTTATTAACTTCAACAGTTTTTCCGCTCATTGATGTTCAAACTGAGTCAGGAATTGAAGCATCACCATTAACTCTGTTATCTGTGATACACATAATTGCAGCAATATTTTTTTTAGGTTTGAATTCTGCAACACATTTCATAATTGCAGCAACAATTGCTGCTCCACTCATGTCATATTTCATTCCATTCATATGACGACCAGTTTTAATGTTGTATCCTCCTGAATCAAAAGTGATACCTTTTCCAACTAAAACAGTTTTTTCATTTGAAGATTTATCTCCATTGTATTCAATAACAACAACTCTTGGTTCATAAACAGAGCCACGGTTAACTGATAGCAACAACCCCATTCCTAATTTTTCAATTTCTTTTTTATTAAGAATTGTGGTGTATAAATTTCGATATTGCGCTAATTCCTCTTTGGTTGCTTCAGCTAGTTGTTCTGAATTAAGTTCATTTGGAGCAGTAAGTCCTAAATTTCTTGCTCAATTTTGTGCTTTTGATAAAATGATTGCTTTGTTGAAAACTTCTAATAATTTTTCTGAAGGATTTTCAAAGAATAATGAAAGTGAATTTTTATTTTCTTTTTTGTAAACAGTTTTTTTATTATAAAGTTGTGCCGCTGAAAAATTAATTCCTTTAACAAATGCATCAGTTGTATCAAAAATACAAATTCTTTTGTCAACTGGGAATGTTTTTAAATCAATTTGATAATTTCTTGCAGCATTTTGTGCTAGTGATGTTGCAAATTCATAAACTTTATCAAAATTAACTTTATCTCTTTCGCCCATGTAAACATAAGCAATTTTTTGGTCAGGAAATTCAGTGATAGCAAATTCATTTTTAACAACATTCGCTAACATTTCATCATCTTCATAAACAGCTTTTAATAATAAAAAGTCATTTTGTTTTGTTTCTAGTGTTTTAATTAATTCCATAAATTTCCCCTTTTATTTTATGATTGTTTTTCAGCTAATTCAACAAGTGTTGATACCAAAATTCCTAATCCCATATTTTTTGCATCAGCTGTTCCTGCAATGTCGCAATGAATAAAGTCAACACCATTTGCGAATTCATTTAGAAACATTGCTGCAGCATTTGAATCTGATTTTGCATTTGAATTATAGTTACATAAATCAGCTACAAGTGAAGCCTTATTGGTTTTATCAAAATCTTTATGCATAGGAAGTCTTCAAACTTTTTCATGAGCAATTTTTGCAGCATCTTCAAAATCATTTCATCTTTGGTCATTTGTGGCATAAATTCCTGAGTAGGTTTTTCCAAGTGCCCGAACCATTGCACCAGTTAATGTTGCAACATCAACAATTAAAGAAGCTTTTAAATTTTTAGCAGCATAATAAATTCCGTCACCTAATACTAAACGACCTTCGGCATCAGTATCTGTAATTTCAACACTTTTTCCACTCATTGAAGTAACAACAGATTCAGGAACAGTTGCATGTGTATCAATTGTATTGTCAGTTAACATCATAACTGCAGCAACATTGGCTTTAATTTTTAATTGTGCAATAGTTTTTAGTGCATAGGCAACAATTGCTGATCCTGACATATCAAATTTCATGCCTTCCATATGGTAACCTTTTGTGTTGTATCCACCTGAATCAAAAGTAATACCTTTTCCAACATAAACAAATTTTTCTTTACTTTTTTTGTTTCCTGAATATTCAAGAACTACAACTCTTGGATCATAAGATGATCCTGAGTTAACTGCTAATAGCAATCCCATTCCTAGTTTCTTAATTTCATCTTTTTTTAGAATTTTTACACTAATGCTTTTTGTATCTGCAAAATCTTTTTCAATTTCTTTTGCTATTCATTCACTTGTTGCAATGTTTGGTGGAGTGATTTGCAGATTACGAGTCTTTGTTACATTTTCTGAAATTGTAATTAATTTTTTTGCAAATTTTGAATAACTTTCATCTTCTAAATAAAGTGATAAATTAACTTTGTTTTGTTTTTTAGTTTCTTTCTTTGCTGAATAAAGTTTTGCATCAAAAAAAGCGATTCTTGTAATAAAAGCTCTCAAAACTTCTTCGATGCTTAAAAATGGTAAACTCGCAAATGATTCAACATCAATTTGGTAATTTCTTCTTTTTAAATTAATAATGTGATCAACGATTTTTAAAAATCCATAGTAATCTTTAACTTCTTTTGAAACATAAATATGAGCAATGTTTTTCTCAAAATCTTCTGTAATGTATTTATGTGTTGTTGCAACGCATGAACAAAATTCTTGTCCTTCATAAGCAACTTTTAATAACATATCATCATTACGTAGTGTTTTATAATTTGAAATCATTAAGTCCCTTTCTTAAATCTTAAAATTTAGATTAAAAATAACATTATTTTTTTGAATAAATAATATTCTTAAATTATAAACTTTAAATTATAAACATTGAAATTTTGTAGTAATTTTTGAAATATAACTATTTTGTATCTCAGATTATTGGTTTTTTATTGAGTTTGAGCAATTTTTCATTGATTTTTTTAAAAACTTGTGAATGAAAAAATCCTTTATGACATGAAAGTGGAGAAGGATGTGCTGTAAAGAAAAAATTTTCTTTTTTAGTTTTTAATTGTTGAACAAAATCCTGAGCGTTTTTACCCATTGCAAGAAATAAAATTTCTTTGTTTATTGAAAGCAATTCATTTAATAAATTGATGTTAAAAATTTCTCAACCAATATTTTTATGTGCTAAAGGTTTATATGCTTCGGTTGTTAAAATGGAATTTAGTAATAATATTCCTTGGTTTTTTCAACTAAGAAGACTATTTGATAAAAAAGTTGCATTTGGATAAGAATTTTTTATTTCAATAAAAATATTTTGAAGTGATTTTGGTGTTTGTTTATTTTTGGAAGAAAAACAAAGTCCATCAGCATTGTTATTTGTTGGATAAGGATCTTGTCCGACAATCACTAGTTTGAGATTATCAAAATCAAAATTATTAAAAGCTTCAAAAATTAAATTTCTATTTGGAATTAAATTTTTTGATTGCAGAATTTCTTCAATCTTTTTTCAATATGGTAAGAGTTTTTGTCTTGCTAAAAATTTTTCAAAATTAAATTTCATGGATAACTTTTTTCTTTCCTTCAAACTGATACTCAATTAAATATAGAAATCCATCTTGGAATTTGATTTTAAGTGGTGATTTGATTTTTTTATCTGTTGCTCTAAAAATTTTTAATCTTTTTTGATTGTATAGAATAAAAGCACCAGGTTGATCATTAAATGCCCTAATTTTGTTTAAAGCTTCTTTTTTTGTTAGTGTTTCAAATAGTTCTGCATCTTCGTTTTTAATTTTTTTAGCAAAAGTAACTAATTCTTCTTTCTGAACTCTTCTTTGGTAATTTCCATTAAAAATATCAACTAATCAATTGCCAATTACTTTTGCTGTTTGCTTTCCAAGTTTTTCAAATAATTCAAGTGCCGTATCCGCTTCATCAATTTCAATCGAAAACTCTTTTAAAATATCTCCTGCGTCCATCTTATCAACCATTTCAATTAAAGTGATTCCAGTTTTTTTATCACCATTTAACAAGGCATGTTGAATTGGGGCTGCACCACGATATTTTTCAAGAATGCTTCCATGAACATTTAAAGGTAGTTTTTTTGGTAATTCTAAAATGTTTGATGGAATTAATTGCCCAAATGCAGCAGTCATAAAGAAATCAAAATCACTGGCAGCTAATTCATCATATATTTCTTTTATTTTATTTGGTTGATATAGTTTAAGACTATATTGATTCGCAAGTTTTGCAACAGGAGTTAAAATAAGATTTTTTTTCCTGTCATATTCTTTATTTGGTTGACTAATTAATGCAATTATTTCAAACCTTTCATCCAAAATAAGACTTTCAAAAATTGTTTTTGAAAATTCTCCTGTTCCGGCTAATACTAGTTTAATTTTTTTCATAAAAAAAATTATATATTGATTCAAATAAAACAAAATAAAAAGCCAGCTTTCAACACTAGCTTTTTAATATTCTTCAATACTGTAATAGTATTTTTTTGAATCCTGATCATGATTTAATTTAAATCATTCATATTTAGAAGAGGTATTTAAAAATGAATTCCTAAATGTTGTTGTTTTTCTTTGATTTTGAATATTTTTTTTAAAAAAATCAAACCCATTATTATTTCAAAAATTATCATTCATTAAAGAAAAGGTTTCATTATTTTTTTGATTTGTTTCACCTAAATTTGGTTTACCATCTTGATTTAGATCAATTCAAAGTTTTAAATCAAATTGCTTGTTTTTAAATTTTTTTATTAAGTCGCCTTTGTTGGAATTATTGGCAAAATAAGAAACATATGTGTAATTATTGTTTTTTAATGGATAAATTCATTTTTCATTATAATAGTTTTCATTTAATTTATTGCCTTTGTTATGAAAGTAATAAATTGAATTTCATTGTTTTTTTGTAATAAAGTTATATTTTTGAAATTTAAGATCTAATTCAATGTAGTTTTTATCATTTTCTTTTTCAACAAGCAATAATTTTGGTTTTAAACTATTAAGATTTTTTATTAATTGCTTTTTATTATTTGCTTGTGAATTTAGTTTTTTAAATTTAAAAAGTTCTTTCGGAATTTGAAAATAACCACCAAAGTTTATATTTTTTTTATTTTCTTCATTAAAGTTTGCAAAACTAATTAATTCACCAAAACCCATTAAATCAATATAAGCTTTGAATAAACCTTTATGAAATTGATCTTTAATATCTTTAAAAGGTTTAATAAATTCTTGATTACTACCCAATCTTACATTCGAAATAAAATTTTCAATTTGTTCTTGAAAAACTCAATTTGGAGCAAATGTTAATAAACCATTTTGAATTCTTTTCCCAAGACCCAAATTCTTTAAAATATCAACCCCAGCAGCATTGAAAACTAATTCGCCATTTGGTTTTTGGAAATAAAAGAAATCATCAAACAAATCACTTCCTTCTTTTAAACGATTAATTAAATTTGTTTCTTCCCCATAAAACCATCAATTTGGTCCAAGAGATAATTTAATTAATTCTCTTGGAATTAGTTCAGTTAAAGAAAATAAATATCTTATTTGGTTTAAATCTGTTGGAAGAGCAAATTGAATTTTGACAAATTTGTTATTGTTATTAAAAAAGAATTTTTTATTATTAAGTTCTAAGTATCTATTTTTTTCTTCTTGACTTAAATTACTAATGTTAGCAGCACGAAAGAGTTCATTTGAACTAAATTCCTTGTATACTGGAATTGTATCAATTTGATGTTGAAAATCATTTTTTCTTCTTAGGTATTTATTTCTATCTTCGCCTTCTTTGAGATCTTGATAATTTAAATTTTTTCGAAATTCAGTTAAAAATTTTTTGTTGTTAGTTGTTGCAACATAATCTCTATTAAAAAAATGATTATGTCTATCATCATATTCAACTAAGTCATTGTTTGCCAATTCATCATTTGATCGAAGAGTTTTATTATAGGTATTATCAATATGATGGGTATATTCATGCATAACTGTTCCAAAAATAGTTTCAACTCTTTTGGCAATAATACTCTTTTTCTCAATTTCATTTTTTTGTGCAATTGGATTATTATCATTGCTAATAATATTTTTTATTGATATATAGATTTCTCTTTCTTTAGGAAAATATAAACCATTTGCTAAATTGTCAAGTTTTGGACTAATGCTATCATTAATCCGAATACTTTTTAAATCATTTATTTCTGGGCCAAATACTGCTCTTTCTTTGAACATTTCATTTAACAATGAAATTCCCCAAGGACCAAGAAAATATTCATCATTACCATCTGTGGTTTTGAAAGGTTTTTCAATGATTGTTAAATTTCCAAATTTAAAATCATTTTCATTGCCCTTACGGTTAAAAATAATTGATTGATCTGAACTATTTTCGATTTTAATATCTTCATCTTGATTCAAAAAATTATCATCATCAACGTTTTGAATTTCAACATATTTTATTTTCTTTTGCGATATTACATGATATGTGAAATAACCAATCGTTGCTAAAAAACCAAGCGAAAATAAAGAAAGAAAAAATGCAATTAAAAAAACAAATTCTTTTGATTTTTTATTTTTTTTCATAATCTCAATTCCTTTCTTATTTATTTAAATAAATTATATTCTTCATGAATTTAAAATTATTTATTTTTATTAAATTTAGTAGTCTTAAAATTAAGTCATTAATCTTGAAATTTAATTACATAAGTACAACATAGATATAATATTTAAATATGTTAAGAATTATAGCTGGAAAATATCGTTCAAGATTATTAAAACAACCTTCAAAAACAACAACAAGACCAACGATTGATCGGGCAAGAGAAGGAATTTTTTCTTCAATTCATTTTGAGATTGAAAATAAAGAATTTCTTGATTTATTTTCAGGTTCAGGATCGTTTTGTTTTGAAGCATTATCTCGAGGTGCAAAAAAGGCAACTTGTGTTGAAAAAGATATTGATGCTTACAAGATTATTTTAGAAAATAAAAATAATTTAAAAGAAGAAAACTTGCTTGCATTTAATACAAATGCGATATCTTTTTTGAATAAAAATTTAGAAAAAAAATATGATTTTGTTTATTTAGATCCGCCTTTTTTGGAAAAAGAGTTATTGGTTAAATGTCTTGATTTATTGACAAATAATGCAATGCTTAATCAAGGAGGGAAAATTATTATCGAAACAGATTGAGCAAATTTTAATTATGAAAACAACAATTTTATTATTTCAAAAGTTAAAAAATATGGGAAAATTTTTATATATTTTATTCAAAACAGGACTTAAATCCAATTTTTTTGATAATTTAATTTGATTTAGTTGTTTAATTTTATAACAAAAAAATAAGGAGGAATTATTAATGAGCAAAAAAATAATTATATTTTCAGGTCCTAGTGCAGTTGGTAAAGGAACAATTGAAAAAAAATTATTTGAAAAAACAGATTTGAAACTAAAACTATCAGTTTCAGCAACAACAAGAGAAAAAAGGCAAAGTGAAATTGATGGTGTGCATTACTATTTTGTACCATTTGACACTTTTGAAACATTCATCAAAGAGGATAAATTTTTAGAGTATTCAAAACATTTTGATAATTACTATGGGACATTAAATTCTGAAATTTCAAATATTTGTGCATTTAAGAAAATTCCTTTTATTGAAATTGAAACAAATGGTGCAATGCAAATCATTGAAAAATATAAAAAAGAAGGCAGAGAAGATGAAATTTGTTCAATCTTTTTAATGCCACCTTCAATGGCTGAACTTGAAAGAAGAATGATTGAAAGAAATACTGAAACGGGCAATGAATTCACAAAAAGATTAGATAAAGCAAAATATGAAATTGATTTGTCACATATGTTTGAACATGTAATCATTAATCATTCAATTGATGAAACAACAGCACAAATTGAAGAAATTATTCGAAATAATTTTGATCATGTAATTAATAGTAAAGAAGAAATTAAAGCAGAAAGAAAAGCTTAAATTTTAATTAATAATAACAACTACTAAAGGTAGGATTATCTTTTTGATAGTTGTTATTTTTTATTTAATATAATTAAAGAAAAAAGTGTTTAAAATCAATAATTAATTTAATTGAATATTTTGATCAATATGGAGTTTTGAAAGTATGCAAAAAACATTAGATCAATATAAAAATGTGAATAAGCATTTTGAAAATTTTATTTTAATTGGTAAAGGTGGATATAGTCAAATATATGCAGCTTATTTTAAAAATAAAAAAAGAAGTGTTGCAATTAAAATGTTGAATTCATTTGCAAATAATCATTCATATCAACAAGATCTTTTTAAAAAAGAATGTGAATTTTTGCAAAAAATAAATTCCGATTATGTAATCAAAATTATTGGTTATTATTTAAGTAAAGATGAATCATATTATGCAATGGAATTAATCAATGGCATTAGTTTGAAAAATTTAATTGCAAAAAAAGAAAAAATGACATTAAAGGAAATTATTTTTTTAGCAAAACAAATATGCTATGGTTTAAATGATATTCATAATTTAGGAATCATTCATCGGGATTTAAAACCAAGCAATATTTTGATTGAAAATGATACAAAAAAAATTAAACTAATTGATTTTGGAACTTCATTGTATCAAAATCAAAAAGAATTGATTAATAACAATAAAATTATTGGATCAATTCATTATTTAGCGCCTGAAATAATTTTAAGATCACACAATCCATCAATTGAGAGTGATATTTATTCTTTTGGCATTATTTTGTATGAAATGCTTACAAAGAAAAAAATGTATGTTAATAAAAATTATCAAGCAATCATGTTATCTAAGATTCAAAAAGAAATTTCGATCGCAGATTTAGAAAACGAAAATATTCCTCAAGAATTTAAAGAAATTATTGTTCATTGTTGCAAAAAAAATCCAAATGAAAGATATAAAAATTGTTTAGAAATAATCAATGATTTGAATCACCTAGAAGCTAGTTTGAACTAATAAATTAAAAATTAAAATACAACACTTATTTTTCTTATAACCAAAAATAATATCTTTTATCATTTATAATAAAAATAAGGTAAAAATATTATGAAGAGTGGAAAAATTATAAAATCTGTTGCCGGTTTTTTTGACATCAAATCATTTGATGATCAAAAAATTTATCGTGTTCGTGGAAGCGGGAAATTAAGATTACTGGATATTAAACCAATCGTTGGTGATCATGTAGAATTTGAAGAAAACGGATTAATTCATCATATTTTTGGAAGAAAAAATTTTTTTATTAGACCAAAAATTGCCAATGTTGATCAGGCAATCATTGTTATGTCATTAGTTGAGCCAGAGTTTAGTTCCCAATTAGTCGATAAATTTCTTATCATTATTGAAAATAAAAATGTTGAACCAATTATTGTATTGACAAAAAAAGATTTAACTTCAACCTCAAAAATTAATTTTTATAAAGATCAAGGCTATAAAGTTTTTGAAATTAATTATGAGAATAATACCGGGTTTGAAGGATTAAAAGAAATCTTTAAAAATAAAACAAGTTTTTTTGTTGGTCAAACAGGTGTTGGGAAAACAACTTTAATTAATCATTTAGCAAATACAAATTTTGAAACACAAGCAATCTCAAAAGCGCTTAATCGCGGAAAACACACGACAAGAGAAGTTAGTTTAATTGAATTCAATGGTGGTGAAATTATTGATACCCCAGGTTTTTCATCAATTGAGTTTGATTTAACAATTGATGAAATCCCTAAAGCATTCAATGCTTTTAGAGAAGCTTCAATTTCATGTAAATTTCGAAGTTGTAAACATTATCATGAAAAATTAGAGGATTGCGAAGTTAAAAAAAGGGTTGAACAAGGAATCATTAAAAAAGAAAGATATGATAACTATATTAGTTTTCTAAAGCGAATGCTAGAACCATTTTATTAGGAATGATTATCATAAAATTAGCAAAATAATTAACAGTATAAATAAGGAGTTTAAAGTTATGAAACTTAGAAAAATTAGTCCTTCAATTTTGGATGTAAAAAAAGAGGATATGGTTAATTATGTCAATACATTAATTGATTGAGGTGTAACAAATGTTCATTATGATGTTATGGATGGTGAATTTGTTCCTAACACTGCATTGGAATTCAATAAAATTAAAGAAATTGCTCAAAATTGTAAAACGCACCAAATGGATATTCATTTAATGGTTTCAGATGTTTTTAAATATTATCAAATGTATAAAGAATTAAACGCAATTTTGACTTTTCATTATGAAGCATTTAAAGATAAAGAAACTGAAATTAAAAAATTAATTGAGTTAGCTAAAAAAGACCATGTTAAATTAGGACTAGCAATTAATCCAGATACTGAGATTAAAGTTTTATATCCATATCTTAAAAACTTAGATTTAGTTTTAATTATGAGTGTTTTCCCAGGTAAAGGTGGTCAAGTTTTTATTGAAACAAGCTATGAAAAAGTAAGAAAGATTAAACAATATATTACTAATCATAATTTAAAAACAATTATTCAAATTGATGGCGGAGTTAAAAAGCATAATATTAAATCCTGCTTTGATGCAGGTATTAATTTAGCTGTTGTTGGTTCGTATTTGGTTAAGAATTTTTCAAAAGAAACAGTTGATGATTTATTGTCATAATTTTCATTCATTAATTAATAATGTAATTTTATTTTTTTAGTTTAAAAAGTATTTATACCAAGAAATTTTTGATTGATTTTTTGGTATTTTTTTGTAGCTAAAATTCTTATTTAAATATGTTAAAATTTACATGAAGTATAAAAATTGAATTTATATCAATTTTGAGTCTTAATTTTAATTTAATAATTTTATTTAATAGCAACTTAGCATTTAAATTAATCAAAAAAATATAAAAAAAGAGGAAATAATGCATAAAAATAAGCAAAAAGCAAATAAGTTTAAAAAACTTATTAGTTTTATAGTTTCATTACCTTTAATAGCAACACCACTTGCTGCAATTTCATGTGGTGATCCAAATCCTAAACCAAACAATTCTAATAATTCAAATTCGTAAAACAAACCAAACTCAAATTCAAATCATTGATCGCAAAGTAATTCACATGTGTTTCCAGTTCATAAACCAAATGAAGAAAAAAATGTCAATCCAGAAATAAAACCTGGTATTGTTCCAAATAAAAATGAAAACAAACCAAACTCAAATCAAAATCAAAATGAAAATAACCTAAATCCAATTGCAAATAAAGATAATAATGAAATACCTTCTAATTCTTCGCCAAATGAAGATTTGGTTCATCAAATTCAATTGTTAAATTTAGTTCAAGGAATTTGGTTGGACAAGTTTTTTAACAAAATAAATGAAGGAAAGAAATATCAAGATATTTTGAATGATTTTCAAAAAGAAATTGGCAAAGAATTACAAAAATTTGAAATTAATGTTGAAATAAAATTAATTGAAAATTCTGAACAATTTAAAAAAGCAGAAGATGATTTTGAAACAATTGGAATAAGTATTTTGGAACAAAAATTTGATTTTAATTTAGGTAAATTAATAAAAAATTTTAAACCATTAAATTCAGATGATATGATCAAAAAAATTACAGAAATTTGAAAGAAAAAATTTCAAAATAAAATCTATGAATCATGACCAAAAAATCTTGTTGAATCAAAATTAAAAAAAGAACTAAAGCAATATAATTTTGATTTAAAAACATTAAGTTTTAACAAAACATCTAGCAACAATATTATTCATATAACAATTAAAAATATTAATAAAGATATTTCATTACATTTTCGGAATTTAATTGAGGTTAAAAATAAACCAACAAGATATGTTGTTGGATATAACAAAATCAAACCAGAAGAAAATTCAAAGAATGATATTCAATTTGAAATTTGAAATCCAATCTGAAAAGAAACATATGCCACAGATTTAAGTGATTTAAAAGCAACTGAAATTTTAGAAATTGGATATTATAAAGATAAAGATGGAGTATTTAGAGTACCTCGTATGCCAAAAAATATTGAGTGAATTACTGATGTATTACCACCGCAAATTACAAGTTTAGAAAATATGTTTTATGGAGTTAGATCAAAACAAATTCGAGGTCTTCAAAAATGGGATACTTCAAATATTCAAAATATGAGCGGTTTATTTAGAACAACAAATTATTTTAATGAAGATATTTCAAGATGAGATACCTCAAATGTTTTAACAATGCAAAGTATTTTTGAAAATGCATTTTTATTTAATCAGGATCTAAAAAATTGAGATACTTCAAATTTGATTAATATGAATAAAATGTTTTTTAATGCTTTTGCATTTAATCAAGATCTTTCAAATTGAAATGTTGCTTCTGTGCTACAAAAAGATGATTTTGATACACATGCAAACCCAAATTGAAATCAAGATAAAAAACCGCAATTTAAAATAAAATAGATTTATGAATATTAAAAAAAGTTCAACTAAGTTTTGGTTGAATTTTTTTAAATTATTTGTTTCAAATAAGTTTAAATTGTTTTGATTTTATAGTATAATGATAAAGCTTTAATAGCAATAAGTAGATTCATTTCTCACCTAAGTGATTTTTTGCTGGGTATAGCTACACATAAAGAGTAATTTATCTTGTAGTTTTTGGGGAGTGGTCTAGATCCACTTTTTATTTATTTTTAAGGAGGAAGTTATACAAAAAGATAACGCAAACTTTGCAGGTAGTCAAAGTAAAAAACCAAAATCAGAACACGTTGTAAATAACGAAATACCATATAAAAAAGTTTTTGTTTTAGGTCCAGATAATGAAAAAATTGGTGTCTTAACCAAAGAAGAAGCACTTGAACAAGCAAAAGAAAATAAAATGGATTTAGTGCTTATTTCAATTGAAAATAACAAACCAATTGTGCGAATTATGGATTATGGAAAATTCAAATACGACAAGAAGAAAAAACAAAAAATTATCAAAGAAAAACAAGCTGTAACAATTAATCGGGAAATTAGATTAACACCTTTAATTGGGCAACATGATCTTGAAACAAAAGCAAAAAAGGCACGTGAGTTTATTTTAGATGGTAATCGTGTTAAAGTCTCTGTTAAATTCAGAGGAAGAGAACGTAGTAGAACTGAATTGGGAGAAGAAATTTTAAACAAATTTTATGCTTTAGTTGAAGATATTGCAAAGATTACAAAAGAAGCCACTTTAGTAAATGAACGTTTTTTAGATATGTATCTAGAAAAAGATAAGAAAAAAGTTGGCACTTCAAATATTAAAGATAACTAAACTTCCAAAAAATTGCCAAGGAGAAAATAATATGCCAAAAATGAAAACCAAAAGCGGTTTGAAAAAAAGACTGAAAATAACTGCAACTGGTAAGGTTAAAAGAGGAAATGCATACCGTTCACATTTAGCACAAAACAAAACAACAAAACAAAAACGTCAATCTCGTAAATCATCAATGTTATCAGCATCAGATTTCAAAAGATATAAAGAATTAATTTAATTAAAATTAAATTTAGAAAGGAAATAAAATGCGTACAAGAGGCGGAATCGTTACAAGAAGAAGACGTGCAAAATGAATAAAATTAGCTAAAGGATATTGAGGACATAAATCAATTGGCTATAAAGTTGCCAAACAAGCTGTTGTGAAATCATGAACATATGCATTTAGAGACCGTAAACAAGTAAAACGTGAATTTAGAAAATTATGAATCGCACGGATCAATGCGGCTTCAAGAGCAAATGGTGTTACATATTCAAGATTAATTGAAGGTCTAAAAAAAGCAAATATTAATATTAATCGGAAAATGCTTTCAGAATTAGCAATCAATTATCCTGAATCATTTGCAAAAATAGTTGAACTAGCTAAACAACAATAATGTTATGAAATAATAAATTTCACAATGATAAACATTGTGATTTTTTTTATATTTTTAATGCAAAAACAACATTAAATATTTTTTAATTTTTAATTTTAATTATAAAATAAGAAAAAAGTCACCTTTTATAAATTTGTGTAGTTCAAGAGTTTTTAAAAATAATATATTAAAATTAAAAATAGGAGGGAATATGATTAATGAAAAATACAAAAAAGTAGTTAAAATTTTCACAATCATTGGCATGGTCACACGTTTTTGATTAATTGTCCCAATTATTGTTGGAATCATAGTTCTTAAAGAAATCAATAAACAATACATGACAAGAGATAATAAGGTTGTATCCGGGATTTTAAGTTTATTTTTATGCAGTTCAATTGCAGGAATATTTTTATTAATTGATGTTGATGCAAAACCTGCTGAAAAAGAATATCAACCACAAAAACAGCAAATTCAAGAATAATGCCATATTTCAACTAAATAATTGCAATTAATAATATTTTTTTCAAAGTTACTAAGTAAATTTTAGTAACTTTTTTACTTAATTAAAAAAACTCACAATAAAAAGGTGGATTTCCACCTAAATATTGTAAGTTTTGGAATTATTTCTAATTTGGTAGTATGTTTTTTCTATTTTGAATTAAATTAATAATTTATTTCTAAATTTAAATTATTTTCATCAAAATAGAAATTAATATATTTTTTCATTTAACATACTCTTTTCATGAAAAAAGAGAGATTAAATCTCTCCCAGCACAGGGCCGAACGTACTCCATACCAATCAAAGGGTATATACGCTTAAGCTTGCTGCGGTTCCCCTGCGTCTTACATAATCATTGTACCATATAGATTTAAAATACACACAAATTTATTTTTTTTATTTATTTTTTTATTTATTAAAAATATATTTTAATTTTATTTTATTTAGTCCTTAGTAAAAATTAAGATTTATTTTGAAATAAATTCTTTAATTGTATTGTCTAAAAGTTTTTCATATTCTCTTAATGTATCAATAATTTTTTTAAAAGTAACTACTGGTTGCTCAAAAATCATAAATTTCATTTGTTCATAATCTTTTGAAAAATATTCAATCGATTCTTTGTTTGGAACAATTGTAATATTGCCCTTTAATATGTCATCATAATTTGCAAAATTAGACGGATAAAAATTTTTTTTGAAATCAATAATCTTTTTTAATAAATCAAAATTTGTTAGACTTTCATTTTTTATTTCTGTTTGCAACATTTGATATACATCATAAAAATGTCTTGAATACCTTTTAGGATGCTTGTTTTTTTCTGGACGGTTACATTCTCTATTTAAGATTAATAATTTTTCAAAAAATGTTCTTATTGGAGCAACCATTTTCACTTCTATTTTATCAATTGGAAGAAATTGATTATTTTCATTTACATATGTTTGAATTTGTTTAGATACTTCAGGATTAGTTTCTGATATGTATCCTAATTCAATTTTAATTTTTTGCATAACATATTTGCTATCATTAGCATAATTATGGGGATATTCAAATCAAATAATAAAACCATCAACATTATCAATATATATTTTGAATTTTTTATTTTTAAGTATAAAAATTAGATTTTTATACGTTTAGATTTTTAGATAAATTTTGGTGCTTTAAAAACTAATTTTGAGTTTGCTAAAAATTTATAATTTCAATTTAAATTTAAAAGTAATATATCGATAATAAAAACTATCTTAATTTAAATTGAAATTAAACAATTTTAATTTATAGAATAAGATAATTTGAGTTATTAGTAGCTTAAAAAGCTTAGAGAATTCAAAATTATTTCATTCGAATTTTTTATATAAGCTGCCTTAGTAGTAATGATTATGTTTTCAAATTTATAAAGGTTAAATAACCTAATCTTCATTATATTATTCTTAAACTTAACCTTTATATAGATGAGAAAAAACTAAGAAAACAAAATAATAAGTTAAGATTTTTTTCTGACTAATAAATTATTTTTTTAGTTTAGGATTTTTATTATTGTTCAAACTTGTGTTAAGTTTAAATTTATTTAATTAATTTAAAATAATTATTTTTTATAAATTTAAAATATTAGATAATATAAAACTATAAAAATTTAAGGAAAAAAATCATGAAAAAGATAAATAAAATAATTATTTCTTTATCTTCAATAATTTCAATTTCTTCAATGCCATTAATAGCTGCATCATGTTCAAACAAGAATCCAACAGATGAAAGCATAATTAATAATATTACCCCCCAAACTATAGATAATCAAAAGCAAGAAGATAAGAGTAAAGAAAAAGAACAAGAAGAAAACCCTAGTGGTTCTGGTAGTTCTTCTTCAAATACTGCCCCACAAACTCAAGGTAACCAAAATCATAAAAACCCTAGTGGTTCAGATAGTTCTTCTCCAGATACCACTACAAACCAAGATAAACAAAAGCAAGAATATAAGAATAAAAAAGAAGAAAAAGATGACCCTGAAAAATTATTAAAAAAACTTGAAGAAGTTAAAAAAGATTATGAAAAAGCAAAAGAAGGAAAAGAAGGTTTAATAAAAAAATCAAGATACTATGATGATTTAAATAGTTGATTTGGAGATATTCATCATAGTCGCTTTGGTAGCAGGGGAAGCTGGAACTATTACTTAGATTTTGAGACCAAAGTAAGAAAAAAACAAAATCCTGAAAGTTATTTCAAAATCGTTAAGGAATTTATAAAAAAATACGAAACAGAAATAAAGAAGTATTTGGAAGAAAATCTCTTAATAGAAAAATAAGTTTTGTTGCTTAAATTCATTAAATATCTAATTAAAATTATCAATTTTAGTCCTAATTTATTATCATAGTTTAAATTATCATAGTTTAAAACTTCAAGATATAAAATAAGAAGAAAAGGAAATTATTTCTAAAATCGTATTAAAAAAACTCAAAAAAATTTAAGTTCAATATAATGGAATCAAAGATAAATTAGGCATGTATTAAACGATACTATATAAGAAGTTGATATTTTTTGCTAAAACATTGTTTTAAACAACTTCATATGCTATATGTAAAAACTATAGATGATCTAACTGAAAACAAAGCCAAAGTTAAATGGTTTATCAGCACTTATTCCTAAAGCCTCAATGATTGTTATTAAAACTAGTGCAAAAGTCCCAAAGATGATTGCAAAAATTAATGAAATATGATAAATTCTTTTTTGATTAACTCTTGATAAATAGTAAACAATAAAATCCCCACTAGAAGTTGATGTTGAATTTTTTCAAGCCATTCCACCAGCTAAACTACTTTTTAACTCACACTACTTCTTAAATAGTTTTTCTTATAATAATCAGCATTTTTCTTTGCTTACTTTTATTTATGAATTAGGGATCTTTAGTATAACTTTTTTAGTAGATATTTAAAAAACAAGTATTGTTTATAATTTTAAAACTCTGCAATAAGTAGCAGAGTTTTAAGAGCTTTTTTGCTTTTATTAGATTTCATTCTTAAGATTAAGCTTACGTTTTTGTTTTCTAATAACAAAATAAACTGATATTGCGATAGCTATAATTGCAATAACTACTGTTGATAAAATAATTGCTATTTTGACATTATTAGACATATTTACAGGCTTAGCTGATAATTTCGAAATATTACCTGATTTATTTTCTATGGTTGAGGAGTTAGAATTTGAAGAAAAATGCTCCTTAGAATTATCTCTAGGTATTAAATTAGAATTCATATGCGGATTATTTTTAGAAGTTTTATGTTCTGGCTTAGTCTCAGGTTCACTTTCTTTAACTTCTATGACATCATCAAAGTTGCCCTGTGATAGATTATTGACTATATTTTGAATGTTAGTTAAATCATATAATTTTTCTGGATTCTTACTTAAATCATACTTAAATTTGAAGTTTGGTTCAATACCGAATTCAGTTGTTCTGAAGTGTTTATCTGTAAAAACAGTGTTGCTGCTTAATTGAATAATGTCACCTGTTGGCAATATTGCATAGGATATTGCCGATGCACCACCAAAAGTTTTATATCCAATAACTTTTCCGACATTATTATCTTTTACCATTTGTGGAAATATATTTCCTGCACTAAAAGCATAAGGCGAAGTAAGAACGTAGTAATTAAAATCATATTTAGGATATTTTGATTGAATTAATTCTATTTTTTTCTCGCCTGATAAAGGGTTATAAGTGTATGACTTAAATGGCTTATCAGTCATGAAACCCATTATTTCAAAAGCTGCACCAATGAATCCACCACCATTTAAAGTTAAATTAAACACAATGTTTTTAACACCTTTTTCTTTTGCTTCTTTCAATGATTTTTCGATATGCGAAGCACTGTCTTCTTCAAATGCTTTAAATGAAATAACTGATGTTTTATTATCAGAAGTATAAACATTTTGATATTCAGTGTTGTTTTTGAAGTAGTATTTTTGCAAATAGTTACCTAATTCTATTTGGTCATTAGTTCTTTTTTTATTAGCAATTTGTTGACTATATAAACCTCTACTCTTATCATAGTAACCATCTAACTTATAAGCAGTATGTGGATCATCTAAATCACTAATAATTTTTTTAGTTGATAAATAGTGAATGTCAGAATCATTTGACAAAATATCTGTTTTATAATTGTTAAAAAACTCTTTGTATGATTTATTTTTATCTAACTTAATCCCGTAATAGTAATCAAATAAAAATGGATAGTATTTTAATTGGAATTTTCTAAGTCCATCAGGAATGTTTTTAACATTATTTTTTGGTGACATTTTTAAAGTTATTGAACCAAATCCAGTCAGAGATTCAGCAAATCTAAATATATTAAAAACATCTTCATTAAAATAGGTTTGAATATTAGACTCATTTAATATAACTTGATTTAAAAGAATTTGTGGTAAATATAAATCATCTTTACCTTTTAAAATATCAATATTATATTTTTTTAAATCAAATTCAAATTCTTGATTTAGGTTTTGGTTTTCTCTTTTTAAGAAGGAAATTTTAAGTTTTTCCTCGCCTCTTTCATATTTTTTTAGTATTTCTCTAAAAAACTTATAATTCGAGACGATTATTTTTTTTGATTTATAATCAACTGTTAACGAAGGGTTATTTTTTTCGTCTTGGTCAGTTTTTAGAACTAACTTGACTTTGTCATTATTAAATGAAAAAGTCAATTTATCATGCTTAATAATAGTTGAAATGCTTCTTAAAAATTCTTTTATGCCTACATAAGCAACATCATTATGCATATACATTTTTATTTTGTTGTTTCTATTATTCTGACTATTTAATTCCTTGGCCAAAGGAATAATTAAAAACTCTTTTAATGCAGATTCATCAAAATCAGCTTTAGTTGCACATGCTGCAGCTTTTAATGCAGATTCATCAAAATCAGCTTTAGTTGCACATGCTGCAGAAATAACAGTAAAAGGCAAGATAAATGTTGAAGAAATGACTAAATTTCTTAGTTTTGAAATTTTCATAATGCCCCCTTTACTCTAACTATTTTTTGTTAGTTGATTAACAACTTCTTGTATGTAATCTAAATTAAATAACTTTTCAAATTCATAACCATTTTTCTTGTCAAATTCAAAGTCAGGTTTTACACCTCATTCATAGCTATTTTTATTAAAATCTGATAATGTATAATTCCCACTTCTTCTAAGAATTAATCCAGTAGGCAAGACACTAATTTTTACTTCTGAAACCCCTCCAGCAGATTGATAGCCTATAATCTTTGCTAAATTATTATTTTTAGAAACTGCAGCAAGCAAGCTTCCGGCAGAGTAAGTAATTGGTGAAGTTAATATAAAGTAATTAAAATCTTTTTTACCTACATTAGATTTAATTTCTATAATTTTAGTATCTTGAGTTAATGGATAATACTTATTATATTTGAAATTTTTGTCGCTTAAATAACCTAAAATTTCATATGTCGCCTGAACTGATCCTCCCCGATTAAGAGATAAATCAAAAACAATATTAACAGCTTCTTTTGCTTTTGCTTCAGCTAGTTGTTTATTTAGTCCCTCTGTTGTATAGCGACTAATTTGATCAATCTTTATAATTGCAGTTTTTTTGTCTTTAGTATATCTGATTTCACTTTCTTTTAAATCTTTAGAAATTTCTAGTTTAACTAATTTTTTTTCAATTTCTCTAAATTTTTTAACTCTTTCCTTATGTTTATAAGAACTAGAATTAGAAAGATTTTCAATTTCTTTATCTAAATTAGAAATATATTGATTTCCTCAAAGTAAGGGTTTGGTGTGAATATCATCTAAATCTTTAATTAAGGTGTTCAGAGTGTTAAAATGCATACGGTCATTGTCATCTAATAGACCTAGTTTATAAGTTTCTAGGAATTTTGCAAATGTTTTTGATTTTGGTTTTATTGGATAAAAAACATCTAATAATAAATTTAAATAGTTATATTCAAATTCTTTTAATTTTTTAGATATTGGCCGGCTTTTAGTATTTGATAATAACGCTTTCTTAGTTTCATTGCTGTTATTATCATGAACTTGAGTAAATTCAAAAATATAAACTTTGTCATTATTAAAATACAACTGGTTTTCGTTTTCACCTAAAAGTAGTTGGTTAAGTAGAACAAAAGGTAAATATAACTTGCCTTTTTGTTCTATCATGTTAATGTTATAATTTGACAAATCAATTTCTATCTCACTAAAATTGCTTTTTTCTGGGTTATAAAACTCAATTTTGCCTTCTTTTTCATAAGGCTTAACATTTTCAAAAAAATCAAATCCTGAGATTTTTATTATTTGATTAAGATAATCAAATTTTATGTATGATTTATTAATAATAGATTTCTCATTTTGATCCTTTGAATCATACTTATTTATAGACTCAATTGTAAATATCTTGCCATCATAATTACTATTAAGTTGCCTATTTAATTTATACATTTTGCCATTATATAAAACATCATCAATTGGTTTATCATTGATTATTAAGACATCCTTAGCTATTGATAAAAACTGTTCTAAATCAATATATTGGATATTGTTATGTTCACTTAATTTTACAGTGTTATTTGTCAAATTTATTACTGGCAATGAATGCAAATTATATGATTTTTCAATAAAGTTAACCTTTTGAATATTTAGCTCAAACTTTAGAAAAATATCAACATTTGAATCTATTACATGGTCAATATTTAGCTTCTTTGTGTATTCTTTATCTATAAAATAACCAACAAACTTAAATCCTGGTTTTGTAAAATTAATAGGAATTATCTTATCTCCTTTTTTTGCTTTAATAACCTTTTGTAATTTGCCATTAAGGTAGTAAGAAATATTAAATTTTTGTTCTTGTTTGTTTGGATTGATTTTATTATTTTCTTCCTTAGGCTTATTATAAGAAAGATTACAACCTGCACTAAGTAAACATAAAGGTATTGAAATTGCTCCTGAAAATATTATTTTCTTCATACTAACAAACCTAACTATTAAGCTAAATTAAATTTAAAAAACATGTAGTAAAAAATTATATAAAAATTCATTATTAAATTAACATTTTAACTATTCATAACTTTCTATATTATATCTTTTTTGTTCTTTTTAACTACTTGTGTTATGTATTAAATATCAGATTTATCTGCTATTTAAATTTTTTTTATATTTTTTAAACACTTTAATTATTTCTATATAAATTTTAGTCTTTAAAAGCACATATAAACTCAAATTTACTTTTAATTCAATATCTAATCATTAATGTAAACATATTAATAAATTTATCTGCATAGATGCTTATATTATCTTGGATTTTTAAATAACAATTTATGAAACTAGGACAAAATATTTGGAAAAACAATTATGTTTGTTAGAATATTTTTACTAAGTTTAATTTTTTAAAATTTTATTAATTTTCTAAACAAAAAGAGCACATTTCATTACTAAAACATACCCCTTTATTAAAAACTTTACCTTTTTAACTGTTTTTATACTATTTTAACGAAAGAATAAAATCTATATTTTTGGAATTCTTTAATTAATCATGCAAAAACTCATCTAAAGAAAAAAGAATTTCCAAATAATTATTCACTTAAGTCACTGCATTCATTGATTAATTAAATTATTAATTAAGATTTAAAAAAAGTGTGCAAATACACACAAATTTTAAAAGTTAGTCCAAAATAAATAGAAATATGCTGCCTTTTTATATAATATATTTAAAATAGTTGTGCAAATACACACAAATTTTAAAAGTAGGAGAAATATGGAAATTAAAAGAGACTCGTATTTAAACAAAATTATTGACAAAATGAATAATGGTAAAGTTAAAGTTATAACAGGTATTAGAAGGAGTGGGAAATCATATTTCTTATTTAATATTTTTAATAAATATTTGCTTTCAAAAGGTATTAATGAAAACAATATTATTAAGATTTCATTAGACAGCATTAAAGATATTGCACTTAGAAATCCATTAAATCTTATTAAACATATTGAACAACTATTACCAAGTAATTCACAGCAATGTTATGTTTTAATTGATGAAATTCAATATTGTGAAATTATCAAAAATCCTTATATTGAAAATAGTAAGTATACTATTTCATTTGTTGATGTTTTGATAGAACTTATGAAAAGAGAAAATGTTGATGTTTATGTAACTGGAAGTAACTCTGTGATGTTATCAAGTGAAATATTGACACAATTTAGAGATAGATCAAGTCAAATTCATATTCATACGTTATCTTTTTCTGAAATATATCATTTATTTGAAAATAAAAAAGAGGCACTAGAACATTACTTATTTTATGGCGGACTTCCTGGTGTTTATAATTTAAAAGATCAAGAAGAAAAAAGAGAATATTTAACTAATTTATTCGATGAACTTTATATAAAAGATATATTAGAAAGAAAATCAATATTAAAAGATAAGTACATTTTAGAAATTTTATTAAACTTTATTTCATCAACCATAGGTTCATTAACAAATCCTAGTAAATTAGCTAATAGATTCTCTTCTGAAATGAAGATAAAAATTTCCTCAAATACAGTAAGTAATTACTTAAATTATTTTAAAGAGTCTTTTTTGATTTCTGATTGTAAGAGATTTAATGTTAAGGGTGGAAAAATTTTTGAATCACCTTTAAAATATTACTTTACTGATATTGGTTTAAGAAACGCAAGATTAGATTTTAATCAATATGAACCAAATCATATAATGGAAAACTTAATTTATAATGAATTAAATAGAAGGGGATTTAACATCAACGTTGGAATAGTTGAAAAAATTATATCTAATGGTGATAAAAGAACTAGAAAATCATTTGAAGTTGATTTTGTTTGCCAAAAACCAAATGTTAAATATTACATTCAATCTGCATATGAATTACCAACAAAAGAAAAAATAGAACAAGAAACAAGATCTTTGTACAATATTGACGACTCATTCAAAAAAATAGTAATAACTTATAACAACATAATCCCTTGATATGATAAAAAAGGCGTCTTATATATTGGTTTAATAGACTTCTTATTAGATGGTTCATACACAGATTCTGTTATCTAACAATGCAATAACTACAACAAAAAATGCTTAGCAACTTATTGTTAACTAAGCATTTTTGTTTTTATTGCCTTATTTTTAATTAAATAATTCCAAATATACACTATATAAGACAAGATAAAATCATTCATTCATCCTTTTTTGGAATTTTACCGATTATTCAAGAATCAAAAACTGATGTTTTATTTTATAGTTTTCTCTAATATTGGTCTAAGATCAGCATTATAAAGTTTAATGAATTTTTTTAGTTCATTTACAGCTTATTTATATTCTTCGCTGTCTTTATTACTATTTTTTAATATCTTTTCGATTTGATCATATCCAGATTCTTTAATTAATTTATCTGGCTCTTGATTTTTATTTAGATCTAGGTCTGGATTTGGATCTGGTTTTTCAAATCAGTAATTAAAGTGTGGCTTTATCATTAATTTTTCATCATCATTTAATGAATCTAACTTTTTCCTTAAAACTGCAGTATTAATCTTTTATTTTACTAATTTGCTTAAATAAATCTTCTAAAGTATTTGCTGTTTGGGGGGTTTGACTATTAGTTTTATCATTTTGAATAGGATCTTTCTCTGATGCTTTAGTCTCAGGACCTTGTTTTTCTGTGCTAGTTCCTGAACCTGGGTTTTCTGAAGTAGTTCCTGAACCTGGGTTTTCTGAAGTAGTTCCTGAACCTTCTTCTGATTTAGTTTCTGGACCTTGGTTTCCTGAGGTAGTTCCTGAACCTTCTTCTGATTTAGATTCTGAACCTTGGTTTTGTGTTGTTGATTCTGAACCTTGGTTTTGTGTTGTAGATTCTGAATCTTGGTTTTGTGTTGTTGATTCTGAACCTTGGTTTTGTGTTGTTGATTCTGAACCTTGGTTTTGTGTTGTTGATTCTGAACCTTGGTTTCCTGAAGTAGTTCCTGAACCTTCTTCTGATTTAGTTCCTGAACCTTCTTCTGATTTAGATTCTGGGTTGGTTTTTGAACCTTGTTTTTCTGAGGTAGATGTTTGAACTTCTTTTTTCTTTGCACCACATGAAGCAGCTACTAGTGGCATAGCTAGCGAAATAGCTGAAACAGCAGATATTAGCAATTTATTGATGCTTTTCATATTTTTCTTCCTTTATTTTTATTGATTTATAAACTTACAAAGTAAGAAACGCTTTCTTTATTCATTTTTTTATCTAGGTTTATTTATAATTCAAATTTTTAATGCTTCTTTTGTACTAAAAAATAGAAACTTTCAAAAGTATATCAAAGATTATGTCCTACAGATAATTTTTCATTTAGCTTAGTTTCTTTTTTTCATTTTTTATTATGAACTTTATTTTTTTGTGTATTTTTTTGCCTTAGTGGCATCTAATTCATTATCTGATTGAGATCACATGATACTTGTTTAGGTTATAGTATTACAACTAAGTTTTTTAGTAAATACAAAGTGTATTTTTTAATTCACCTATCCCCTTTTCTCAAATCAATAGAAGGGGATTTTTTGATAAAAAAAACACCCAGTATTATTGTTACTGAGTGCTACATTGAACATATAATTTAAAAGAAACTTCTTATGTGAAATTACTTCTTAATAACCTTTATCAAATAGCTTAGTTTCCTTAGAACCGTCTTCAAATCCATTTGGATAAATTACTCTTAAATTCTCTCTAAATGAGTTCTTTTGCATACCAAATTGAGTTTTGTTAGTACCATCAATTAGATTGTATGCATAAATAGTATTCTCACCAGCCTCTATATTACTTGACTGTAAAAATGGTGCAATTGAACCATTTTTTAGTAAGTCTCCAAATTGAACATTTGAACTAACACCATTATAAATTCCAATCATTTGTCCGTATTCATTATAAGCTAATGACCCTGATGCACCATAGTACAAAGAAGAAAAGTTAACATTATATTGAAAACCATATCAGGCTGCTAAAACTCTTCCTCAATAAGAATCAAAAATTGTTGGGGTAACTGTACTAATTTTTTCTTCTACATTATTTTCAGAGAAACCTTCTGTTGGTTTACGACGAAATGGAAAATTATGCGGTAGTATTGGAAAAGGTTTAGTTGGATCAAATTTAGGAAAATCAAATTTCATACTTTGATTTTGCTTGTCATCCTGCATTTCATATCTTTCAGATGGATTATTTTGCATTCATCAAGCAATCTTGCCATCAACAGGGTAACCAGCAATATAAACATCCTTTGCCTTGGTTAGATTATTAGGATGTTTTTGCGTTTTAAATGCAGATACATAGTCTACTGTTTGCAAATATTTAGAAACATCTTTATTTTGATTTGGAAGTGCAGCTGTTTTTGATAACCTTGCTAGATAGTTATCTACACCATCTATAGCTTCTTTTACTCATTGTTTTAATGTTTCATCTGCTTTATCAAGATCAACATCAATTTCAAAAATTCCAAAATCTACCATCATTGGTACATTAGACACTCTATTTAAATCATCCCAGGCATGTTTATATTGATAATCACTTTTTTCTTGTAATTTTCTAGTCCCAAATTCCTTAACTACTTCATTTAATTTGTCTTGGTATTTGGAAATTGCTTCTTTTTTCATAAAATCAAGGGCAGCAAAAACTATTTTAGGGCTACTAATTGCTTCTGTTGGAGTGGTTTTATGTGAAGTACTTTCTCAGCGACTATGTTCTCCCGTTGGGACAGTATTACCATAATAATTTGCATTTCAATTATTATTTTTTGCTTTTTCTACTGATGGCTTATTATTTGGAACATGATTAAAATCATTTACTGGTTTTTGGGTTTTACCTAAAGCAACACCCAGAACTTTTTTATCGCTTTGAGAATCATAATAGTTAAGTTTACTGCTCAACTCTTTACTTAGTGAATTACTAAAATGACTTAAAACATGAAGGTTTGTTGCTATGAATAATTTATATTTATTATTAGCATTTTTAAATTTATGATAGTCAAGTAACCACCCAGTCCCTTGATTGTTATCTAATATTCCTTCGTCTCCAGGAAGTTTTGTAAGAAATTTCAAAGCAAAGGTACGAACATAAATTTCTTTATAAATAGTCTTAGGCTCTATGATTTTAAACAAACTAGTTTGGTTTTGTTGAACTGTAGGATTTATTAATTTATTATCTTTATTATCATTTAGGTTTGTATTGCCTTCTCTAGTTGCATTATTTTCACTATCAGGTTTATTTTCACTTATTGATTCAGTAATTTTAGTATTTTCTATTTTAGAACATGAAGTTAATAAAACTAAGCTGCTAATGCTTGATATCATAGGAATTAATAATAATTTTTGCTTACTCATCATGACCTCGTAATGTAAGTAAAATATCTTTTTCAAAGTTTACCAAAAAAATATTTTTGTAAAATGACATTTTAGCTTTAATCTGTAAAGCAATACATTAAAATTGTATCTATATACTAATTTAATTTATTGCTAAGTGTATGATATATTTAATTCTCTTTATTCAATGATTGCTATATCTTAAGGAATTTAATAATACTTAAATAAGTTAAAACACTTCTTTTACTCTTAATTATATTGGCATAAAAATACTTTGTTTTTAAAAAGAAAGACTTGCTATATTTGCGAGTATCTAGTTTTTTTGTTCTAGTTTATTCTCAATTCGGATTACTTTTTCATTTAGAAAGGTCTTGTTTAAAGGCATTAGCGCCTTCAAACATATTTGAAAAGTCAGTTACTGCTTGAATATTTCAGTTACTAATATCTTGGTTAAATTTACTTGCTTTTTGAAATGCACCTTGCATATTTTTAATTTTGCTTGTATCTATAAAATTAAGTTTTGAATTAAAACTTTTTGCGTCATAAAACATTCATTTTATATTTTCTAAATTTCTTGTATCAAAGTCAAGTGGTTGATTAAAGGCTTCTGCATAACAAAACATACCACTCATATCTTTTACATTTTTTGTATTACTAAATTTAAGCTCTGAGTTGAATTTCTTTGCATTATAAAACATATTGCCCATATTTTCAACATTACTTGTATCAAAGTTAAGTGGTTGATTAAACTCAAGCGCTCCATAGAACATACCATACATATTAGTAACATTATTTGTATCAAATTTAATAGGCGAGTTAAATTTATATGCATTATTAAACATAAATTTCATATTTGTTACTTTTTTTGTATTGAGATTTATTGGTTTGTTAAAGTTTATAGCTCCATTAAACATCATTTCCATAGTGGTAACATTTTGCGTATCAGAAAAGTTTAAATTAGAGTTAAAGTTCTCTGCTAATTCAAGTAATCCTCTCATATTTGTTACATTTTGTGTATCAAAATTTAATATTTGATTAAATGCTTTTGCATGAGAGAACATTTGTTCCATGTCTTCAACATTTTGTGTATTAAAGTTAATCGGTTGATTAAATTCATTTGTTCCTCAAAACATTGAGTTCATTTTTTTAACATTCTTTGTATCAAAGTTGAGCGGTTTATTGAATTTACTTGCCCCGCTAAACATTAAAGACATATCTGTAACATTTTTAGTATTAAATTTTAGTTCTTGGTCAAATTCGAGTGCATCATAAAACATAGCCTTCATGTTTTGCACATTTCTTGTATCAAAGTTAAGTGGGGAATTAAAATGTTTTGCTTCATAAAACATTGAATACATAGTAATAACGTTTCTTGTATCAAATCTTATTGGTTGATTAATTTTGCTTGCTTCAAACATCATACTCATATCTGTAACATTTGATGTATTTCATTCATTAAGATTTTCTATGTTTGATGATTTATTTTCTTTAAATGCTGCTTTTAATGACTCTATAAATCAAGGCAATCTAGTAGGAACCTTCTTAGTTGATTTTGCAAAAGGTTTAATAGCTATTTTGCCAGACTCATCTTTATAATAACCAATTATTTTACAAATAGTTTCTTGACTATCTTCATATTCATGCTCAATTGAGTCTAGATGAAAGCTTACATCTTTTAATTCTAGTGTTAGTTCAAAATCTAAACCATCAAAACTTAAAATAAGGTTTTTAGTGGCATCTTTTAAAGACTTAATTGTTTTATCTGAATCAGTTTTTATTAGATATGGTAATTTAGTAAATTTAATTCTTTTATTTAGATGTTTCACAATATCACTAACTTTATGACTTTGTAAAATCTCATCCTTCATATTAGCTCATTCATCAGTTACTAGCCTTTGAATTTCAAACCTGATAGCATTACGTTCATGATTTAATTCATTACGTAATCTTTTAATTTCTTTTTCTAATTCTGCTACATTTTGTTTTTTAATACTAATTTGATTTTTAAGTTCATCAACATAAGAATTCAATTCATGAAATTTAGCTTTCAATTTTAGCATTGCTTCCAGACTTTCTAACTGATAATTTTCTATATCAAAGCCATAAATTAGTGAATCTGCATACTGAGCCATTTGTGTTTTATCTTTTTCTAAATTGACTATCTGACTTTGTAGCAATTTAAGCTCATCTTGTAATTTTTCAATCTTATTTTGATTAATATTTTGCTGCTTATTTTTTTTAATAAGCAATGTTGTTGTTATGGAAATAGGAACTACAGTCACAGCTGTTAGTCCGCCTATTAGTAATAAACTTTTTTTCATTTTCTTAACTCCTTATCAAGTTGTGATGGTTTTTTTAATTGTTTAAAATTTTTACTTGGAAAATTTTGGCATTCATTCATTTTAAGGATTAAGATCTAGATTATTTTTTATTGTTTACTAATAGTTCGACTAGAAAGGCCTTGTACAAATGCATTAGCATATTTAAACATTTAAGAAATTAGCTACTGCTTTGATGTTCTTTTGATTGTTAATATCTTAATTAAAATTAGTTTCCTCTTGGAACATACTTTTTTCATATATTTTATTTTGTTTGTATTGCTAAATTTAATTTCTAAGTTAATTTTTTTGTGTTATAAAACATTCAGCCCATTTTTTCTAGATTTTTTTATTAAATTAAGAGATTAACTAAATTAGTTTATTTCGCAAAACATTGAGTTCATCATTTTAAACATTTTTTTGTGTTAAAGTTGACTTTGTTTATTCAATTTCTATGCTCTATTAAATATCAGAGACATAGTAAACTAAAAGAAGTAAGTTACTAATTGAAATAGCCATATTAGAAAACTAAGGGTAAAGTAAGTGCTCTGTGGCATATAAAAAAAATATCAGATTAATTATCTCTTGCAATAACTAGTTTAAAAATGTACTTTTCAAACAGTTAATAGCGATATAAAATTATTTACTCTATGAAAAACAGATATGAGCTATTCATTTTATGATACTAATTATAATAGAGAAATTGAATATTTCTTTTCTATATTAAAGTTAAGAGATGATTTCTGACTTTGAAAAATTTGTTAGAAAGTTAACATTTGAGCAATTAAAAAATGAAATCTCAAAATTTATTGAGCGATATAATAAAGAAGGATTTCTAAAAGAATTTAAATGAAAAACATCTCAACTATTGTGAGGTGCTTATATAGAAAACAAACTTGAATATCGAGTCCAATAATTTTGTACAAATTTGTTAATTCATATTTGGTTAATTATTTTTGTTGTATTGATTATTCTTAAATATAAATAATTCACTTTACAGTTTAATGTTGTGTATATTAAACAACTATAAACTAAGTTATAAGTTAAATTAAAGTGATATAATACTCACATAAGAGAATGGAAAGTAAAACTTATGAAAAATCTTTTAAAACGTTTATTAAAAATATTATCTATAACATCTGTATCAACTCTTTCAATTATTGCTACAAGTTGTAAGTTTTCAAATACAATTAGTAGACAACAAATAAGTAATAAAGATTCAGAGAAAAAAGTAGATGAAATTTTTAGTAATTCAAATAATCATGTTGATAATAAAGATATTAACAAACATGATAGCTCTAATACAACTACAACCATAAATAAACCTAGTTCTTCTACTGCATCTGATCAAAGCACTCAAACATCATACACCATACCAAATGAAAGTTATACTATTCCTACATATAATTCAAGTATAGAACTTCAAGAAATAGATAATAAATATTTAAAAGAAACTGTTCAAGATTTTAAGCCTATAATCACTGATCGAAATAAGATTAAATCTATGATTCTAAATAATAGTGTTTCTTCAAATTTTTACTCTCATAGTCAATTTGGATTGCAACAAGATGAAATTACATTAGATTCTATTCAAAATAAAACTTTCCAATTTAAACTTATTGATAAAAATACAAATAAAGAAGTTGATAATAGTAAAGTTAAATGATACCAAAGAACATTCTACCCACAAGATCAAGTATTTGAGGCTAATCACTCAAATAATCTAAAAGAGCTTACTTTTGAATTAAAAGATAATGGAGTTGTAAATTGAATTGAAAAAATTAATTCAGATGGTTCAAAACCAGAAATAACACAAGCCAGAATTTTTGCTGAATATGAAGGATATTTATATTCAAGTGTTGTAAAAGTTATTTCACGGGAAATGAGTACTCTTTTAAATAATGAAGATCTTGCAAAAAAAGAAGCAAAAAGAATAGTAGATTACCATAAATGAAAATCACTTCCAACATTAGAAAGACTTAAAGCTGCTTATGAATGAATAATCGCTAACGTTAAATATGATCATGATATGAACTTTGCTAATCTTTCAAAAAATCAAAATGCTCATTCTGCATTAATTGAATTGCATACAGTATGTGCTGGTTATTCTAAAGGGTTAAAACTATTATTAGAAGAATTAAACATTCCGGTTAAATTTTCAGAAGGTTATAGTGCTAGAGTTAGCTTAAGTGATAAACATGCTTGAAACCAAGTTCAAATTGATGGAGATTGATACTATTTAGATTCAACTTCTGATACTACAATTAAGAAAAATGATAAGGATAGATTGTTCTTCTTAAACACTGCTGATGATTTTTTAAAAGCAGATAAAAAAGATCCAGAGACAAAACAAAAGCGTCTAAGAAACTTATTATTTAAAAACTATGTCGGGAATAAAGATGATGTTATAGCATTAATTGATAAAAACTTTGATGAAAATAATGGTAAGATGAATAAACTAGTTTTATGAACCAAACGTGATATTTCATCACCAAATTATTCACATATTCATGATGCTCTAAAAGAAAGAAATTTAGATAATTTTGTGTCACGTACAAATTATATTCGTCAATCTAAAGGTTATAACATTGGTATTGAATACTTCTTTAATTACAATTCTAGCTATATAAAACAAATTCAAGTAACAACAACTAAGGATAATGAAGCTTCCAATGCTATTAAAATAGAATTCAATGAAGAAGTAAAAGACCTAAAACCTGGAAACTTTAATATAACTAATGCACTTATTAGAGAAGTTAAACATGATGATAAAACATATACTTTATATTTAGATCATTTTAAATCAATTGGAGATGTTGAAGTAAAACTAGAATCTATCAAGAGAAAAGATTATAAATTCATTTTATCTGGCAATAATACTTTTAAATTTAAAACTGAAATTAAAGAACCAAAAGCAGAAGTCAAAGTTCTTGGTGATGGAAAAATTGAAGTCAAAACAGATGATAAAGATTTAGAGTATAACTTTAATAACAATGATTGACAAGATCTTCCAGAAAATAAAATAATTGATAGAATAACTGCTGGAAATCTATATATAAGATTTAAAAATAATAGTGGTTTAATAACTTCTGAAATAAAAACAATCAATATTAAAAAACATAATATATATGCAAATCAATTGAAAGTAATTGGTAGAACAATTATTGGTGTTGATCAAACTATGGAATATAAATTAAAAGACTCTAATAATTGAATTAGTATTGATAAAAATAAACTTACAGTTTCTACTCCTGGAACTTATGAAATAAGAGTTAAGTCAACTAATGATGGTATATCATCAGATTCAGAAATAGTAGTAATTCACTAATATATATGAACTTGCTAAAATAGCTAAGTTCTTTTTATTTTTAATCTGTATTTAATACTAAATAAAGGAATTTATTATTATGATTTTTAAATATATAGCTAACTTTTTTAAGAAATTATTTGGTAATAAACTAAAAACCCCAACAAAAGAAAATAAATACTCAACTTATTGAACAAAAATTACAATCAGTGAATCAATCTGCTTAAGAAGAAATAGACATTCTTAAAAATAACTTATATATTGCAAAAAGAGCAGAATTAGATTCACAAAAGAAATTTAAACTAAAAGTCATTGAGCAAAATGCATCATCTATTAATCAAATTTTTTAAATTAAGAATTCTTAAAAACCTTTTTTCTTTTAATTGCTTTGACAAAATAATCCTTACTATTAAAAGAAAAAGCCCGTGGTATTGCGGGCCTAATTTTTTTTGTTCTAGTTTAAATCTATTTCTTGTTTGTAAATTTTATTGTCCTTAGTACCATCTTCAAAATATAGTTGCCATTCAAGCACAATTTTGTTATCTTCTTTACTAATTTTGATACCTTTTTTATTGCCACCTAAATTATAGCCAATGTTTTCATTATTTTTGCCATGTGTATTAACTTTATTGCTTTCGCCAAATTTAGAGTTAAGTTTTAGATGTTCTACATCTTTATAAGAACTTCTACTTCTACTTTTTTTATTTTTACCTCTACCTTTGTCTTTATGGTGTTTAATCTTACCATTATCTATTCTTAGAGCACCTTCATTTGCTAACTTATTTAGTTCTTCATCTGCACTAGTTTTATCAACTAATTCAAAAAGTTTATTATTATTTTTATCTAAAAAATCCTTTAGTCCAGGCAATCTATATTTTTTTGTATTTTGTTCCTTTTGGTTTTTTGGAGGAGTTTGGTTGCTTTGGTCCTTTTGAGGAGTTTGTTCCTTTTGGTTTTTTGGAGGAGTTTGGTTGCTTTGGTCCTTTTGAGGAGTTTGTTCCTTTTGGTCTTTTGGAAGAGTTTGGTCTTCTTGGTCTTTTGTGCCTGAGTTTGCTCCCGCACCTTCTTCTGTTTTCTTTTCATCACATGCAGCAGCGACTATTGGTAGAGATGAAATTGATACTATTGAAGCTAAAGTTATAAATATCTTATTTATTTTTTTCATATAGAATAAAATCCTTTTTTATACCTTAATTAAACTTAAATCTTTTATATACAACTATTATACAACTATCTTATATGTTAATTCATGCTTCAAAAAAAATGAACTCATAATAGGTAAATTAGGATAAAAATATTAGTTTTTTATCTAATTTATATAAAAAAATAAAAAATTATGTAAACTACTCATATAACAATATAAGAATGACTCAAATTAGTTGCATAACTTGGGGCATTATTTTTTAAACAAAAATTGTTATTTAAATAAAAATATAAAGAAGTTTTTAGGAGACTTATAAATAAATGAAGAAAACAAAAAAGATCTTATTGTCACTAGGTTTAGTAGTATCTGCAATGTCAATTCCAGTAGTAGCTGCATCATGTAAGCAACAAAAAGCTAAAAATGAAGATAATAAACAAGAAAATAAAAAAGAAGAAAAAAATAAAGAAATACAACAAAACAAAATTGCTCTAGAAAAATATAAGCAAAAAATTGCTAAGGAAATAAAAAATTTAGAAGAAGCAATTATAAAAGTAAAAGGCACAAAATTTAATGAGGCTAAGTTTAAAAAATTTATGAACAAAAAACCAGATAGTCTCAAGCAAATGGAGCAATCAGTTTACTTACAATACAAAGAAGATTTATTAGAAATAAATGCAGAAAACTTTAAATATCTAGTGCTATGAGCAGAAGAAGAGATAAAGGAATTTATAAGTCATCTAAATGAAGAATTAAATGAGTTATTAAAAGAAAAAAATGATATTAAAGAAACAGATAATAATCATGAATATATTAATGAGTTAGTTACTGAGCTACTTGATGTATTTAGTGAAATCTCTGATTTTAGTGTCTAACTAAAAAGTATTAAATGAATACTTAATTTTAAGAAATTAAAATAATGCCAATAACTTATGAAGTTATATTAGGATAAAAAATTCTTAAAAAATGAATTAAAAACACTCCTTAAATATCTAAATAAACAAGGACAAAATATTTGAACAAATAATTACGTTTGTTCGAATATTGCTTAATTATAAATTCAAGTGTCCACAACTATATTTTATATCTTTAGTGTGTTGCACTTGAATTTATAATTAAGCAAATTTGGTTTAAAAAATAACCAAATTTTTCTTTATTTTTTTAGTTTCAAAATCTGATTTTTGATTGAATTTAATTGATATTGCTCAATAATTTTTAAGGCTTCGATGCTTAAATTAATTTTCGTTATATCCAAATCATTTTTTTCAATATTTGCAATTTCAAAATCAGTTACAAGTTTAGCTATTTCTTGATTTCTAAAAACAATATTTTTATACTCTTCAAATTTGTTTGCAATTGTATTTTTTAAGGAATTCAAGTTGGCATAAATATTTTCCAGTGTTTGGTATTCGGACAATAATTTTGCTGCTGTTTTAGGTCCAATGCCTTTAATACCTAGAAAATTATCACTACTGTCCCCAATGATTGCTTTATAATCAATTACTTGGTTTGGTTCGATGAAATAAATTTCTTTGAAATTATCTTTTGTCAAAAAAGTATAGGCATTTTTTATTTTCTTAATAATACTTGTTTTGGCATCAATTAATTGATTTAAATCTTGGTCAGCTGAAAAAATTATTTTATTTGTTTGGGGATATTTTGCACATATTTTAGCAATAATGTCATCTGCTTCATAACCATTTTTTTCAACATTACGAATCTTTAGATAAGAAAGTAACTTTTTAATCAAATCCATTTGGTCATAAAATTCTTTTGGCATTTTAATTCGCCCTTCTTTATAGGCTTGATAAATTTTATGTCGAAAAGTTTCTTCTTTGGCATCAAAAGCAATTAATAAATGCGTTGGTTTATTTTCTTTAATTAAATTAAATAAAGTTGAAAAAAATAAAACAATTGTGTTAGTTTCAATCCCTTGGTCATTAACTAAAACAATTTGACTTTTATTTAGAGCATAATATGAACGGTATGCTAAATAAGTACCATCAATAATTAAAATTTTATCCTCCATTATTTAATAACCTTTCATTCTTTTAAAATAATTTCATTTTCAGTTTTTTTAATAAATTTAATTTGAACAAGTTTATTTTTTAAATTTTTTAATTCAGGATCAATTTTATACATATATGAAACAACACGTAAACTTGAATCTTGAAAATATAGTTGTTGATATGGTTTTTTGTATTTACTAATTTTTTCAAGCACATCAGTACATTCAGCAATTAATATATATTCATTTCCGATTCTTGTATCAATTAATCTTTGATTTTGCTTTTCATATTTAAGGGTTGGAATAAAACTATAGTTTTGACCTAATAATTCAATTTCATTTTTCCGAAGTTCATCCTCATTGTCAATTTCATCATTTTCAGGTTCAAAATCTAGGAGTTTATCTAAAATTTCCTGAGGATTTTTTGGTAAATTTTGTTTAATAAAAATACTTGAATCTGATTTTGGATCAATTTCTTTAAGCATTGTTGCTTGACTTAAATTAAAATCTCTTAAGGCATTTGCTTTAATTAATGTTTCAAGTGCGGCTTTACCAAATGATTTAATTTTTGATAAGTTAAAAAAGCAATGTAAAAAGTTTTTATATTCCCCAACATTATTCCGATTTTCAACAATTAATTTTACAATTTCTGGACCAATGCCTTTAATTAAACCAAGGGGTAAAATAATTTGATTTTTTTCAATTGTTGCATGTTCATATGATTTATTAATATTTGGCGTAATAATTTCAATACCCATTTTTCTTGCTTCATTGACATATTTAGCAATCGTAGTTTGCGCACCATTTGCCGAAGAAATGCAAGAAGCAAAAAATTCTAATGGATAATTTGCTTTCAAATATGCCATTTTAAAAGTTAACATGGAATAAGCGATTGCATGTGATTTATTAAAACCATAATCAGCAAATCTTTCAATATTATTAAAAATTTCTTCAACAACTTTTTTGTCATAATTGTTTTTTGAAGCTCTTTCAATAAAATCTTTTTTAATCGCAAGCATTTCATTTGCTTGTTTTTTTGAAATGATTTTTCTTAATAGATCTGCTTCTTCAAATGACATATTTGCAATTTTTTGGGCAATTTGCATGATTTGTTCTTGATAAATAATAATCCCATATGTTTCGTTCAAAATATCATCGTATTCTTTTGAAATTTTTGGAATTTCTTCTTTTTTAGCTTTTCTTTTTGCATAATTTGAAACATACGCCATTGGTCCTGGGCGATTTAGGGAAATAACAGCAGCAATATCATTAAAAGTATCCACCTTAATTTCTTTTAATGCTTTAATCATAATTGGACTTTCAACTTGGAAAACACCAGCTGTGTTTCCTGATGAAAGTAATGCAAAAGTTTTTTTGTCAAAATATCCAATTACATTTCAATCGATTATTTGTTGTGTATTTTTTTTAATATGTGCCTCAATTTCTTTAATCGTTGTTAATGTTTTAAGTCCTAAAATATCCATTTTGATTAAACCAAAATATTCTAAATATTCCATGCTTATTTGTGTTTGCAAGAAATTATCAGGGTTTTTAGAAATTGGAATTAATTCAATAGTTGGATTTTTTGCTATTACAATTCCAGCTGCATGTGTACCAATTTGACGATAAAATCCAGAAATTCTTGTTGTTTGGTTAATGATTTTATTTTTAAAAGTTGAATCATGCGGATTTAATTGTTCTAATTCTTTATTTAAAGTTAAATTTTTATTTACTTCTTCAATTAATGTATCTTCATTCGAAGGAATAAGTTTAGAAATCTGATTAATTTTTATCGGATTAATGTTATATGCTCTTAAAATATCTCTAATTGCTGATTTTTTTCCTAGTGTTGAAAAAGTGACAATATTATTCACTCTTTCATAACCATATTTATTAATTAAATAGTTAATAATTTCCATTCTTTTGTCATCTTGTACATCAATGTCAATATCTGGCATTGATATTCTTTTTGGATTCAAAAATCTTTCAAAAATCAAACCATATTTAATTGGATCAATTTCAGTAATTCCTAAAACAAATGAAATTAATGATCCAGCTGATGACCCCCTTCCAGGACCAATTGAGATATCGTGATTTTTTGCTCAATTGACTCAATCTTGGATAATTAAAAAATAATCTTCAAAGTTTAATAAATTAATAATTTCAAGTTCTTTTTTTAATCGATTTTTATATTCAATTTGATTAAATAAATTTTCAAGTTCATTTGAACTTTTAATTTTTTTTACTAATAAAAATTTCAAATAATCTTTGGAATTTAAATTTTCATTGTTTTCATATGATAGAAGCTGATACTCTTTTTTTAAAAAAGGAAAATATAAATTCTTAATAAATTCATTTGTTTGCAAAATTAATTGCATGGTTAAATCATCTTCTTTTTCGTAATTAAAAAAAAGTGGTGTTTGTAATTTTAAGAAATTATTTTTGTTACTAATTTTGTTTAATAATTCTAAAATTGAAAAATCTTGGAAATCTAAAGTATTGAAATTATTAAAAATTAAAACTTGTTTATTTTTTTGTAATAAATTCTCATATTCCTTAATTTCATTAATATCAATTCCAATATAGTAATTAGGATTTAATATTTCTTTTTTTTGTTTTTTGTAATAACTTAAATTTGGGTTTTCAATGACAATAATATCTTTATAATTTTCAAAAATTTCATTCAATGAAATCTTTTTATCATCTAATAAATAATAAGAAAGCAATTTTAGATTATCAAAAGCGGCACTATTTTTTGCAAATAAGTTAAATTGATATTCTTCATTATCAACAGTTAAAAATACATCTAAACCAAAAATCGGTTTAATTCCATTTTTAATACATTTTAAATTTGCTTCAGCTAAACTAAAAAAGTGGTTTTTTTCTGAAAAAACCAAGTATTCAACTTGTTCTTCTTTTGCTTTTTTAATCGCCTCATCAACACTAATTGTGCTTTCTAAAAAAGAAAAGGTTGTATTTAAGTGTAAATTTAATAATTTCATAGTTTAATTATAAATAAAATCATAAATTTAATCCTTAATATCGAAACTAGTTTTATTAAAAAAAATCCAATTTTTTCATTACTTAATTTAGGTTTTTTTCTTTTTTCTTCTTAAAACTTAAAGAAAATTTTAAAAAACTGAATTTTGAATTTTTTTTACTTCAAAAAAACTATTTTTTATTAACAAATTGATGTCAAGAAATGAAAATTAAAATAAAATAATCCTTAAATTAAGATATTAAATGCAAATATACTTTGTTTATAATATTGTCTTAATACCACTAGTTTTTTAAAATAATTAAAAAATGAAACTTATTGTTTAATTAGTCTCATAAAATTATTTTTAACTGACATAAATAATAATTTTTGTGCAGGTTAAATTAAATAATTAATAAGGAGGTCTAATAAAATGCAAAATTATAAATTTTTGATTGATAGCAAAATAGATATCAATTCCAAGGATTTAATTAATTTACGAACATTTTATACTCCGATTATTGGTATTCAAGGAATTTCTTTTTATCAGTATTTATTTGATTTATACCATTTAGACAAAAAAACAAGTCATGATTGAGATTTAGTTTCAGATTTTTTAACTCTTGATTTCTCAGAACTTGAAATTATTAAAAATAAACTTGAAGCACTTGGTTTAATTAAAACATTTCAAGATAGTAATGGGAATTTATTATTTAGATTATTTAAACCTCTAAATGCAAATGAAATTGTTAATAATATTCTAATCTCAAATCTTTTAGAATCTAAGATTGGGAAAGAAAAATTTGATTTTTTAATCAAAAAAAATGCCCATTATTATTTTGATGAAGATAAAATGACAAATATTTCGAAAAACTTTTTTGAAATATTTGGACAAAAAAAGGTGCTTAAAAATCAAAAAAAATCATTTAATTTTGAACTATTACAAGAAAAAGATTGATTGAATAATTTAAGTTCAGAAGAATATATTTATAATTTCACAAAAAAAGCATTAAGTCCAACCCAGATTTTGATGTTAAAAAAAATTAAAACATTAAAATTTAGTGATCCTGCAATTAATTGCATTATAAAATATTCAATTTCGATTAATAATTCAATTGTTTGCAACTACATTGAAAAAATCGCTAATGATTTTGCAAAAAGAAATTTATTTGAAGCAGATATGATTGATAATGAGTTAAATCAAGTAATTAACTATAAGAATTCAAATAATTCAAGACTTTTAATGTTAAAAAAAGAAAGTGATTTTGAATTTGAAAAATCTAAATTTGATGATGGACTAAGTTGGGATGATTAAGGAGAGAAAATAAGATGGATAAAAAAATTTTGAATTCAATATTTTCTTTTGATAACAAATTAGATGCTAAGAAACTAAAAGAAGAAGTATTATCAAAAGATTTTATTCAAAATGAAATCAAAAGACTTAATTTAAATGAATATCAAATCCAAAAAGGCATGGGAATATTGCAACGTTACCATGATTTTGTACTAAAAAATAATAAAGAACCAAATTATAAATTATGTGTTGATGCTTATGATTTTTTAGCGGAAGATTATAGTGATGATGAAAATTATGTCAAATACAAAAAAATTGAAAATTTTTGATTAACTTCTGTTACTGAATTAGATCCAATAATTCAAAAGTATTTTAATACAAAAGCTTCATTAAAAATATTTTCATTATTCAAAAAATCATTAATTGATTACTTTGCAACATTGATCGAGACAAAAAAATCATTAGAAATCAAAAAAATTCTTGAGGATATTGTTTCAAAAAATATTTTTCAATGCAATATTTGTTTTTTAGATAAAAAAAATATGTTTGCAAATAACATTTTTAAATACATTGCTTCTTTAAATGCAATTAAGTTTAATAAGAGTGTTGCTTATTTAACTGCAAATGATTTGTATAATTATATTTCAGCAAACCCTGAAGAAAAAAAATCAATTATGTGATATTTAAATCGTGTTGAAATTTTATTTATAACAAATTTAACTCTAGGTGTTAAACCACAATGATTTTTGGATCTTTTAATTAATATTTTTGAAACAAGACAATCAAAAAACATGCCGACACTAATTTCTTCATCAAGAGACATTGTTTCAACAAAAACAAAATTTTTGTCAAGTTATTATTATTCAAAAGAAAACAATGAAAATGATTTAGAAAATTTATTTAAAGAAATTATTTTTAATAACTTTAAAAAGATTATTATCAATTAAAAAAACTTAAATTTAGTATAATTTTGTGGCTTAAAAAAAATTGCAAAAAATTAGCAAAAAGTGCTTAAAAAAAGCACTTTTTTTGCTTTCTTTTTGGTTATATTTTTTGGTTTTCAATATAATTAGCGTAAGTTATTTTTATATAACTAAATTGTAATTTTAAGAAAGTAAGGAAAGAATATGAAAATTCAAAAAAAGCGAAAAGTAATTTCATTATTATTAGGAATTTCTACCCTATCAATTGCATTTGGTTTAATATCGGCTAAATGTCAAAAAAGTGCAGCAATGAGTATCAAAACAAGTAGTTATGCTGATTTAATGCAAAAATTAGCAAATAAAACAATTACGGTGGCTGGTTCTTGAGCTGATGCAAGATATCATGCTGGTCAAGACCAAGATAAATTAGTTGCGGTTGGAGCCACAACATTGATTTCAAATGATGGTATCCAAGCAAGAAAAGATTTAAAAAAAGGTGATATCGAAGCAATTCAAGAACTTTTAATTGAAGCAATTAAAAAATCTTATGAACAAAAAGATGAAAAATTAAAAAAGAAGGAAAATTCTGAAGGAGATTTGACACTTATTGATAAAAAGGATAATAAACTTAAATCAGTTTTTCAAGTTTATAATCATGATGGATACTCAAAAGTTAGTTTTGATGCAAATATCTCATTTAATACTAAAGGAGATACAAAAAAAGCTTATAAAAACACCCCAGCAGAAGGAAATGAATATTTTAAATATGATATTACAAAAAAAACTTTTTCAGTTATTGATGCTAAAAGGATTTTAAAAATTCAATTTATTCCTTCATCAGATGCAGCACTAGTAACTAAAGCAACTGAAAAACTTGAAAAATATATTAAATCTAAGGGAATATCAAATATTCAAATTTCAGTTTCAAGTGATTATAATTCAGCAGCATCTGCATTAAAAGCAGGATCAATTGATATTGCATTTTTACCAATCGATGCATGAGCAAGATTAGGAGTGGATTCAAGTTTTATTTTGCAAGCTGGAAGAAATGTTCAAATTATTGATCCATATCAAAGTGTATCTAATCCTTCAACACCGAAATTTAATGATGAAAAACTCTTAGTTGATGCACATAATAACTACAAGAACTTTAATAAAGATAGTAGGGTAGGTAGTTTACATATTGATAAAGAAAAAACAAAAAATATACAAGAAAATACTGAAGGATACTCTAAAGAATTAAAAAACCATATTGACACTTTAATCAGTGAAAATGAGTTACCAAAAGTTGGATATTATCGTTCATATATTTATGTTAATAAGGAAACAGAAATTTATAAAATCATTAAAAAAGCACTTGATGAACAAGGCTCAGATTGAAAACTAAATTGAGATGAAGTAAGTAAGCATATTGTTTATGGTTATACTTCAACAACTTCAGCAGCAACATTTGTTTATCCAGAAGAGTGGTTTAAAAAACATTTCATTGGTTTTAAATCATTTCTTAAATAATTTTTAAGGTTTTATTATGAAAAAATATCAAGAATTAAAAAAGCAAAGAAATCTCAAAAAAACAAATGATTATTGAGATATTAAATGAGAAAATGTTTCAAAAACATATCCAAATGGTACAAAAGGGTTGGATGATATTAACCTCTCAATTAAACAAGGTGAATTTGTTGCAATTATTGGATTATCAGGAGCAGGTAAAACAACATTGATTAAAACCGTCAATAAAATTCATGATATATCGTCAGGAAAATTAAGTGTTGGTCCATATGATGTTAATGCATTAAAAGCAAAAAAACTTCGTCAATTTCGCACCAAAATTGGAATCATTTTCCAAAATTACAATTTAGTTGAAAATATTAGTGTTATGCAAAATGTTTTATCGGCACGATTGCCACAAATGAACAAATTTCGGGCATTTTTTGGGTTATACAGCAAAAAAGATATAAATTTAGCATATGAAAGTTTAGCAAAAGTTAATATTTTAGAAAATGCATATGACTTAGCAAAAGATTTAAGTGGTGGACAAATGCAACGTGTAGCTTTAGCAAGAACACTGGCACAAAAACCCAAAATTATTTTGGCTGATGAACCAGTTGGTGCACTTGATCCAATCATGGCAAAAAGTGTTATGGATGGATTCTTGATTGCGAACAAATTAGAAAAAATTACCATTTTAGCTAATTTGCACCACGTTGATTTAGCACTTCAATACGCTGATCGAATTATTGGGGTTAAAAAAGGAAAAATTGTTTTTGATGACTCCTGAGATAAGGTTAATTTAGAACAATTAAAAGAAATTTATGGTAAAAAACTTGAACAATTTGATGAAGAGCAATTTAAGGAAAATAAAAGAAAAAGGGAACTTATTCAAAAAAATATTGCTCAAAAAATAAGTGATTTGAAAATTAATGATGAACAAAGAAATTAATTTTGAAACAAAATCAAAGTTTTTTGCCCAATCTTTTGTTAATTACTTTAATCCTAAGTTTATTGATATTGATAACCAAAAAGTTACAAAAAAATTTCCTTGACTAAAAATTTTTGGTGGATTAATAATTTTTATTTTCGTTGTTGTGATGTTAACAGCAATTAAACCTGATTTTCAAAATTGAAAAGAATTTTGAGTGCAAATTGGTAAATTTTTTGAACTAAATAAAAATGTTCATATTGGTGCTTCAGAATTTACACCATATGAAACATTTTTACGAAGTTTAGATTTTTTGTGAGTTACAATTTCATATTCAATATTGGGAACATTTTTTGGAATTTTAATTTCTGTTCCTTTAGCTTTACTAAGTTCAAAAAATTTTATTAAAAATAAATTTATTTATTTACCTTTTAGAATCATAATGTCAATCATAAGAGCAGTTCCACCTGTGGTATTTGCATTTATTTTCTTCTTTTTATTTTCAAAAAGCTTGGCAGCAACATTTTCAATAACGATTTTTGTCTCTTCCTTAATGACGAAATGATTATATGAAGATTTAGATACTTATGATATGAAATCCTATCAGGCAGCAATTGCAATTGGAAATACTAAAACCTTAGCATTTAAAAGTTCAATTTTTCCTTACTTAATTAAAAGAATTATTTCTTATGGTTTTTATTCATTTGAAATGGTAATTAGATTTGCAGCAATTTTGTCAATTGTTGGAATTGGAACAATTGGTCAACTTTTATCTGATCAATATGCAACTGAGGATAATTTTTCACATATGTCAATTGTTTTATGAGTTTTAATAGCTGCAATGATAGCAATTGAATCACTTAATTTTTTAATTAAAAAATATATTTTAGATTATTCACAAAAACATCCTAAAATTGATGAAACATTACCATATGCTAAACAACTTGAGCAATTAAAATCACAAAAATCAAAAATTTATTTATTTAAAATATTTATTATTGTTTTGGTTGCTTCATTATTATTAGCATCATTGACCCAGATTGAATGATCAATTGGTAATGAAACAAAGATTTCACAATTTAATGAAGGAATTAAGAAATTATTTAGTCCAGATTGAAGTTTATTTGGGGGAAGTTGGCATGCGGCAAAAACAAGTGTTATACCACTTGGATTACAAGCACTTTTAGTTGCAATTTCTTCCGCAATTGTTGGATTGTTTTTTGCTTTAATTTTAGGAATTTTAGCAGCAAAAAATATTACAAAACATTTTTCGTATCCCTTTAAATTAATTATCATTGTGATTCGTGCAATTCCAGCCTTTACACTTGCTTCATTGTTTTTGATACTTTCAAAAGATTCAAAACTTTTTGTTGCAGTTTTAGCATTAGGAATACATTCAATTGGAATGCTTGGAAAATTAGTTATGGAATCAACTGAAAAAATCCCAAACAAGACACTTCAAGCATTAGATGCATCGGGAGCTAATTGACTGCAAAAAATTAAATTTGTTGTTATTAAATCAATTCTTCCACAAGCACTATCGAATTTCTTGTATCGAATTGAAATTAATTTTAAAAGTACAGTTGTAATTGGTGCTGTCGGAGCAAGTGAATTTGGGTTTCAAATTACTACATATTCAACAGATACAGCGCATTGAGATAAGTTATCATCATATTTAATTTTCACAGTTGCTATTCTCTTACTTTTAGAACAAATTTCAAATCTTGTGCGTTCAAAATTAATGACGGGTTATTTCTTTAATCCAGACATTTGATTTAAAAAGAAAACTAAAAAGCAAACATTAATTAAATCTTTAGCTTTATGCAATTTGAATCAAGAAGAATTTCAAAATGACCTTCGTCATGCGAAATATATGCTTGCAAAACATCAATTTGATAAATTATATCTTTATAAATATTATAAGCAAACTAATAAGCTGCCAAATCAAGAAAACTTAATTAAATTAAAAGAAAAAAATCAAGTTTATTTAAAAAAATATTCAAATAAAATTAAAGAGATTCATCAACAAATATCAGTCTTATACAAGAAAATTTACAAACAAACATTAAAAAATCTAGATCATTATAAAAACTGATTTATAAAGAATAAGATTGCCAAAAAAGCAGGTGAAATTGCAATTGATAAATATTTTGAAACCCATGCTAGAAAAGGAAGAAAATATGCAATTGAAAGATAAATTTATTGAATTTTGAAGATATATTGAAAAAGCTAAAAAAATTACTTTATGTACACATATTGAACCTGATGGTGATACTTTAGGTTCAGCCGTTGCACTTAAAAATTTAATCCTTTTAAATACAAAAAATAAAGAAGTAAAAATATCGGGTGGAGATTATCCAAGAAATTTAGTTTTTTTAGAAGAAGATGAAAAAATTGGTTTAGTTGATGATTCATTTTTTAATGAATCTTTGAAAATTGTTGTTGATACTTCAACAATTAAAAGAATTTTTGATCAACGTGTCATTTCCAAAGAAGCACTAAAAATCGACCATCATCATTGTGAAAATGAATGATTGTTTGAAATCGGTGGTGATTTTTGACCAGCAACAGGACAAATTGTTGCAAAATTAGCAAAAGATTTAAATCTTCAAGTAAATAAAAAAGTCGTTGAAGCATTAGCTGTTGCGATTATTACTGACACGGAATTTTTTAAAGAAAGAAATGTTAATGCTGAAACATTTGAATGTATGCAGTATTTATTGGAAAATAATCTTGCTTATAATCAATTACTTAAAAAAATGCAACTTAATCAAGAAGAAAATGATTTTATATTCAATGCCATTAAAAATATTAAAAGCAATGGAATTGTTTCTTATTTAGTTGTCAATGAAGTTGTTTCAAATGATCTTGCTAGACCTTTAGTTGCAAAATTCACTGAGATGTCAAGTACTGAAATTTCTTTAGTTTTTTTAAAAAGAAAAGAAAATGATTATCGCTGTGAAATTCGATCAAAAACTAATTATGATGTTTCAAAAATTGCTGCATATTTTTTGGGTGGTGGACATTTTAATTCAGCAGGATTTATTCAAAAAGATCTATCTAATTTGGATGCAATTTTAAAATATATTAATACGAAAAAATAATTAAAAAACAAAAAATTAGTTGCTTAATAAATGTTTAAAAAGCAACTAATTTTTTGTTTTTTAATTGATAATAATTCCACTATTTTGCATCAGTTTTAAAGCAAATTTATTGAAGTGTTTACGGTTGTGTTTTTTAGTATTAAATGTATCAACTAAGTTCTTATAAACAATAATTTCTTTATCAAGATTTTTTTTATTAAAATATGTTTTTAAATTAATTGCAAATTGTAAGATACAAATATCAGTACAACAACCAACAATTTCAAATCTCTCATATTGTTCAAGAAAGTCTTTATTCTCAAAAGCAAAAAATGAATTTGTTGTATTTTTTCCAATGATTTTTTTTGCAAAAAATTTTAATTCATCAACAATTTCTGCTTCTTTTGTATTCTTTAGACAATGTATTGGATATGATTTCATTTCAATATCATTCATTGAGTGCTGATCACAAATAAATATAATTTCTTCATCTTGATTTTTAGAAAGAAATTTCTCAATACTTGGAACTAATTTTTTAATATGTTTACTTGCTAATTTTCCTTGATTACAAAAGCCATTTAACATATCAATTACAAAGATTATTTTTTGCATTTTTATTCACTCCTTGAATAGATTTATTGAATTACTTCAATCAATAGAACAATTTTAACATTTGAACTACTAATATAATATAATTTTATTGGATACATCTAATCTATTCATAAATTTATTCATAGTAAATCCTGGTGTATCTAATTTCAAATTTTATTTTATATTTATCTGAAAGGAAATATTATGGCCGAAGAACAAATGGTTGTTACTTCGAACCCTAAGAAAAAAATAGGTTTCTTTGCGGCAATCTTAGTTGTTATTGGTTCTACAATTGGTGTTGGTATATTCCTACGGGCAAAGAGTGTTTTAGAAAACTCAGCCGGAAATATTGCCTTAGCTATTGCGGTTTGATTAATAGCAGGATTTGCTGTTATTACCTTGGCTTTAGCCCTAGTTGAAGTAGCTTCGGGGCGTAATGATAACTTAGGTATGATTGGTTGATCTAAGGCATTTAATACCTTAGCAATCTACAAAGCGAATAAGTTCTTTATGACTTATTTATATCTACCACTTACATACTTCTTTATGCCTTACTATGTAATTGTTCAATTTCAAGATGCAGTTATAGTTTTTGGAGGTCCATCAAACTTTGGTAGTGTGTCTGCTGGTGCTCCTTGATTCTATTTTGCTATTGGATTGGCTTTAACAGTATGAATGTTATTTTCAGCTGGTTTAAGTAGCCGTGCTGGTAATATTCAAAACTTAATTATTACATCAGTTAAGTTTATCCCATTAGTTGCGATTGTTGTAGTTGGATTTATCTTCTTTGCACAACGTATTCAAGAAGGTCAACAATTCTGAAAACCTATTACAATTGATGAATTATTTAAAAAGAATTCAACATCATTTTTAGGTTTAACACCAGTTTTAGGTATTTTTGGATCACTAGCAGGAATTTTCTTTGCTTTTGATGGTGTCTATGTATCAGCTGGAATTCAATCAGAAATGAAAAACCCAGAAAAAACTCCTGCAGCATTATTTGTTGGATTGTTATCAATGACAATTATTTACATCGTTATTGCATTGGCAATGTCATTGGGTGCAAAATCAGGTGGATTTAATGACTTTGGTGACTTATTGAAGAATAAGGGTCATGGATGAGCATTTGGTGTAATTAATCTATTTATTGCAATTGGTATTCTTGGTGTTCTTAATGGATTTTCAATGTGAGCAACACGTTTTGTTGAAGATCTAGTTAAGGAAGGTGAAATTTATATTCCTGCGAAGGTTTATAGATACATGAAGAATAGTAATATTCCAATTGTTGGAACATTATTCTGTTTAATTTTATCAGTACCACTATCATTAATCTTAACAATTATTGGTGCATATGCTTATGCTGAAACTACATGAGCAGGTACAGACGGTGACTATGGACAAAATATTGCTAAATTGCTATCATTCTCAGATCTAATGGCAGACTGAATGGCAGTATTCGCATTTGCATTTATTGCAATGGCAATTGTTGGTGTTTTAGAAAATAGAAAGAAAAACTTTATTGCTGTTGAAAAGAACAAACATACAATATGAGCTGGAAGTGTTGCAGTTATACTTGTAATGTTGACATTATTATTCAAAATGATTGATCCATTCATATCATTAGGATTGTCAATTAACCAAAAAGCAAAAACAGAAATTATTGGTTATGCTGCAACTTCAGGTTTATTTGTAGTGTACTTAATCATTATGTTTGCTTTAACTCCGCTTGAAAAGAAAGTGGCTTTATCAAGAAAAGTTAAATTAGAAAATACTCTAAGTGAAACAAGCATCATGGATGAAGAAAAAATTGCAAACATTAGAGAAGCACAAGAATTAAATGAATTAGTTCTAAAATCATTTGAAACAGCACGTTAATTAAAATTTAATTAATTGTCGACTGGAATGCTACAAATAAGTGGCTACCAGTTGATTTTTTTATTTAATTTAATTAAAAAAAATAATAAAACCTATTATCTAGGTTATCCTAAATGAAAAGTTCAAGTGCAACACTGTTGCATTTGCTTTTTTTATTATAAATTAAATGTTTCTATAACTTATTTTTTTGTTTAAAATGAAAAAATATTTATTATTTTCCTAAATGAAAAGTTCAAGTGCAACACTGTTGCATTTGCTTTTTTTATTATAAATTAAATGTTTCTATAACTTATTTTTTTGTTTAAAGTGAAAAAATATTTATTATTTTTTTGAATCTAAATTCAATTTAAAGAGTTTTATTATTAAAACTAAAATTTGGAATACTCAAAAAACTGACATTAGTCAGTTATTATTTTTTTTAGTTTGATTTTATCAATTTTAAATAAGTAAATTTTTATAATATAAAGTCATTACTATTTTCTTTTTTAAACAACTCCAAAGGTGTTAATCAGTTTAATATTTCTCTTGGCATATTGTTGATTTTGAAAACTATTTTTTCTAATTCTTCTTGGGTTATTTCATTAAAATCAAACCCCTTTTTAAATTCTCTTCTTAAAATCCCATTTCAATGTTCATTACTACCTCGTTGGAATGATGCATATGGTTCTGCACGATATATTTTTATGTCTAACCACTTAGCTAATAAACCAATTTTTTCAAATTCAATACCATTATCTATGGTTATGCTTTTGACAAATAAATTGTTATCTTGAATTAGATTTTTAAGACTTGAATTTATTACAAATCCAGATTTTGAACGAACTTTTATTGCGAATCCGATTCTTGTTTTTCTTTCTGTAAGTGTTAAAACATTGTAATATCCATTTGATTTTTTACCCAATACAAGATCAGCTTCTCAGTGTCCAAATTCTTTTCTTAAATCAATTTTTTTTGGTCTTGTTCATATTGGAAAAACGTAATCTGCTGAATTAACCAATCTTTTTATAACTGATGTAGTTCTTTTTCCGCCCTTTTTATATCATTTTCTTAATCTATCTTTTCTTTTGATAACTCAAAGATTTTTATTTATTCAGTTGTATATCGTTCTTAATGAAGGACAATTTATATTTGGATCCTTTTTTATCTCATGTAATGTAGCTTTCACACCATAGTATTTTTTGTCATATTTATTTTTGAATAATTCTGTAAATTTATCAAATTTATTCGGCAACAAAAATCTAAAATAATATTTATGTCTATGACGTTTTTTAGCCTTAATGTTTGCTACAATGGGGTCATAAGTTCCTAAGCTTGTGTTTCTTTTTATTTCTCGCATAATTGTTGAAGGACTTCTATCTAATTTTTTTGCAATTGAACGTATTGATTTATTACGATTAAGCTCAAATTTTATATAAGATCTTTCAACTTCATTTATATGTTTATATTTATTATTTTTGTTATAATTCATATTGAAAGTTCCTTTATCTCAGGCGGGACTTTTTTTCTTATTTTTAAAAATAAAAATTCAAGTGTCCACAACTATATTTTATATCTTTATTGTGTTGCACTTGAATTTATAATTAAGCAAAATATTTATTATTTTTTCTTTATTTGTTTATTCTTTGCATCCGATTTTTCTTGTCATACTTTTGGTTTATGTTCTTTTTTCCATTCATTATTTGATTCATGATCAAATGCATCTCATTTTTTAACTTTTGTAGTTTTTCAATCTGAGATATTTTGATTAAATGCTTTAGCATCTAAAAACATATTTCCCATATCTTCTACATTAGAAGTGTCTCATCCAGAGATATCTTGATTGAATTTATGAGCTGAATAAAACATATTTCTCATATTCTTAACATTTTTAACATTTCATTTTGATAGGTCTTGGTTAAATTCAAATGCAGCAGTAAATAATTGTTCCATATTTGTTACACTTGATACATCTCATCCAGAGATATCTTGATTGAATTTGTAAGCATGATTGAATAAACTATTCATGTTTTTAACATTTTTAGTTTTTTCATTTCATGTTAAAGGTTTATTTCCGTTATTAAATACTTTGGCTTTTTGGAAAACTCTTTCCATTGATGTAACATTGCTCACATCTCATTTTGATAAATCTTGGTTAAATGCTTCTGTTTCAGAAAATGCATAATCTAGAATTCTAACATTTGAAACATTTCATTTAGATATATCTATGTTGAATTTTTTAGAATCCATAAACATTTGATCAATAGTCTCTAAATTGGATGTATCCCATCCAGAGATATCCTGATTGAATGTTTCTGTACCATAAAACATTGATCTAGTAGAAGTAATTTCCTTTGGTAATTCAGCAGGTACTTCTTCAATTATTTTTGGTAATGGAACTGCTCTTATGTGAAGTTTATTACCATCATGATTATCTTCGTGTTCATAATAACCTATTTGAACTATTTTTTTTATTTTGTGATTTTCCAAGTCTTTATCAAATGTTTCTTTAATTTGACCATGTTCATCTACATATTTTGTAGCTTGTTTTCCTTCTTTAACATCACCAAATTCTAAAGTTAATTTAACTTTTCCAACACTTAATTCAAGTTTTTGATTTGGTACACCTTTTTTAGGTCTTTCTCTTAATTTACTTTGATCAGCTAATTTAATTAAAGATTTTGAATCTGGTCTTGTGATTTGTTTTTTAATTTCTTCAACAAGCATTGAATAATTTTTTGCACTAGTTACTTTGTTTTTGAAATCTTTATTTCAAATTTCTTGCACTTGTGATGCAACTTTTTCTTGACTTGGGTTGATGCATGAAACAACTAAAGCAGAAGATGATGCAACGATCCCTAGTGAACTTAAAATACTTAATATTTTTTTCATATTTTTATTAAAACTCTCTATATTTTTTATTTTTATTGTTTAAACTTCTAAATTAAAAAAATTAATATTCCTTAAAAAAATAAATTCTCACCCGATGATGATATTTTAAAATTAATACTTTATTTTCTTTTGATTTTTAATTTTTTTTGAAAAAATAATAATGAAAAAATGAAATGACTAAGAGACTAAAATTTAACTTTTTATTTTATAAAATGTAAATAAAAAATTATTGGCAATCAAGCATTATAATAAAGTATTTTTCTAAGGAATTATGGGATTTATTCCTTTAATCTTTGAGTGGAAAAATTAAAGAAAATAACCCCAAATAATAATAATAATAATAATAAATTTTGTTTAAATTAGTATGAAATTTTATTTAAAAAACTAGAATAAAATTAAAAATAACTTCATTCTAGTTTTTTTATTAGAGTTGGTAGTGTTCAATAATATCGTCTAACCCGAGTTTTTTTTGTGACGAGACTAAGAAAATATTGATTTCTTTTTTAAAAGTTAAAGCTTGTTTTTTTACAAGGTGACGTTGTGATTGGTTTGCTTTATCAAGTTTTGTTATGATGATATCAAATTTAATTGATAAAGACTCAACATATTCAATCATTTCCAAATCAATTGCACTAAATCCGACCTTAGCATCAATCAAGAAACAAACAATTTTGTTTGTTTTTGAATTACGAAAATAAAAATCAATTATTCCTGCAATTTTTTGTTGATCTTTTTTTGAAATTTTGGCATAACCATAACCCGGCAGATCAACAATAATTTTTTTATTTGTTGTTTCAAAATAATTAATTAATCTTGTTCTTCCTGGTGTTGATGAAGTTTTTGCTAAATTTGTTTTTGCTAAAGCATTAATCAATGATGATTTTCCAACATTTGATCTTCCTCAAAAAATGATTTCTTGTTCATTGTCAAGCAATCAATTTTCTTGGGATGTTGAACTTTTTATAAATTTTCACATTTTATTTTTTTACCTTTTCATAAGCTAATCTTGCAATCATCATTGCATTGTCCGTGGTGTATTCCATTTCTGGTAAATAAACATTATCATGCAATTCTAAGACCATATTTCTAATTGCATAATTAGCACTGACGCCACCAACTAAACTTAAACATTTCGGTTGAAATTTTTTAATTGCTTTTTGCAAATTATTTTTTAGATATAAAACAATTGTATTTTGAAATTCATTTGCAATTTTATTGACGTTAATTTCAAGATTTTTATTAACCAAGTTATTGACATGATTAATGACTGCAGTTTTAATTCCACTAAAAGAAAAATTGAATTCATTTGCTGTTTTAGGAATTGAAAAATGGTCTTTGTATAAATTTTTATTTTCTTTTCAAATTGAATCAATAATTGGACCGCCTGGGAAACCTAAATTCAATTTTCTTGCAATTTTGTCATAAACCTCTCCGACTGCATCATCTTGTGTTTCGCCGACAATTTCAAATTCATCATACCTTTTATAAAGCATAATTTGTGAATGCCCTCCTGAAACTAATAAACACAAGACCGGAAATTCTAGTTCTTTATTAATAAATGCTGAATAAAAATGACCCTCTAAATGGTTAAGACCTAAAATTGGTTTTTGATAAATTCTTGACATTGTTTGGGCAACAATATATCCAACTTGCAATGAACCAATTAAACCCGGTTCTTTTGTATATGCAATATAATCGATGTTCTTAAAAATTAATTCATTATTAAGCTTAACTTTTTTAAATTCTTCAAGCAAAATCAAGATATTTTTAACATGCATTCTTGAAGCAATTTCAGGAATTGTTCCACCATAAATTTTATGAATTTCACTTTGTGTTATTGTTTTCATTCAAATTGGTTTATTATCATCTAAAATCGCAAATGATGTATCATCATGCGAAGACTCAATTGCAAAAATTCTCATTATAATCCTCCAATTTGTGGATCTGATGCATAAACTAATTCTTCATCTAAAACTGAATTTACTTTTTTAAATAAAGACAAATAGGCATCTGGATTTTTAATAAAATCATCATAATCAAATTTGTTAGCTAAATGTACTCGATCACTTAGGTTTATTGTAATTGATCCATTTTTTTTAGATATTTCATATGCCTTATATTTATTTGCTTTAATATAAATTATTGATTTTTTTTGTTGCTTAAAAAATAATTCATAAGTTGGTGCAAGCAAAATCTCAAGATCATTATTTGAAATTTCTTTTTGTAATAAATAGTTTGTGCTAGCAAACAAAAAACCTAATCTTGAACCTGTAAAACTTCCGGGACCTTTTGTTGTATAAATATAATCAAGATCTGCTAACTTAGTTTTTTCTTTTAATAATATTTCATCAATTACGCTAAAAAATGAATCTGTTTTTTTTATTAAGTTTTTAATTAAGATGCTATTAGTTACCAAATTATTTTCAATGATGCAAACAAAGAAGTCTTCCAAAGAAGTCTCAATAAATAAACTTTTTGAACATGTTTTTTTTGTGATTTCAAAAACATGATAAATATCTTCATTGATTGTTTGGATTGTTACATTGATTGAAAAATAATATTTGAAATTATGCTCAATATTTTTAGCCCATTCAATGATCACTAATTTATTTTCAAAATCTTCTTCATATGCAAACAAATTACCCTTTAATTTATAAGCATCAATGTGGACAAATTTATCATAACAAATCATTGTATTAAAAGTTGGTGAAATAATCGTTTTTTTCTCACCAAGTTTTTTTGCAATTGCTGCTGTTAATGTTGTTTTGCCAGCACCTAATTCCCCATCCAATAAGATTGCTTCGAGATTTTTGAATGAAACTAAATAATCAACTAGTTCATCAAGTGCTTGATTTTGCTTAAAATAAAAAATTTTTTTCATATGTTTTAACTTCTTTTTTTAAATTGAATTATTTTAAATAAAAAATAAAAAGAAAGAATTTATTTTTTTAAAAACTTCATTCTAACTTTTTATTTTAATTAAGATTATTATTGTTAAAAAAATAAATTATGCTGCGTTATTTTGTTCTTTTTTTTCTTTAATTTCATTCAAAATTTGATCTAGTTCAGCAATAAATTTTTCTGTGTTTTCTTTTGTATATTCAGAGATTGCTTTTTTGCTATGCTCTTCTTCTTTTTCTTGGTATTTTGAAACTAATTCGCTTTTTAATGCATTATCTTTTGCATCTGATAATTTTTCATGGGCATATTGTTTCAATTCATTAATTTTTTTATCAACATTTTTCTTATTATTGATATGTTGCGAATTTTTTTCTGAGTTTTTATTAATTATTTCTTCAGTTTTTTTCTTTAGCATTTCAGTTGCTTCGGTATATTCTTTTTTTGTTGCATCTTGTTTATTAAAAATTATTTCAGCTTTATCAATTTCAGTTTTTAATTCTTTTTTGAAATCATCATACTCAATTTTTAAAAGTGTTTGCTTAGCTAAATTAATTTGGTTTTGTAATGCTGTTTTTTTATTTTCACAAGATATTGCAGCAATTGGTAAGATCGCTGCGAAGGAAATACTAAAACTGGTTAGAATTTTTGTTGATTTTTTCATTTTTTAACCTCATTAATCTCTCAATTTAAATAAAAATTTTGAATACTTAAAATTATACAATACTTCATTTTTTAAAATTGGTTTTAGTTTGCTTGAAAACTCAAATAAAAAATATGCCTAACCGCATATTTCTAAATCATTATATGAGAATTCAGTTGGAACTTTTCTTCCAAATTGTTCAATATTCACAAAAGCTTTTTCTTCTTTATCATTATTTTTTATAATTTCACCAACTTCATCTTTGTAAATACCGCTTTTTATTTTGACAATTGTTCCTTCTTTAAAAGCTGTTTCAATATCACCGGCTTCAAATTTTTCAATTAGAACTTTTTCTTTTTCAATCATTTTTTCAAAAGTTCTTTTACTAATTGGTGTTGGTTTTGCTCCTTTACCAGAAGATCCGATTAATCCTGTTACATATTGGGTGTTCCGAACTAAATATCAAGATTCATCTGTCATAATCATATTGATAAAAATATATCCTTTGTAAATATTGATATATTTGACTGTAAATTCTTCACCTCTTGTTTTTTTCTCAAGTTCTTTACTTGAAAGATGTGGCATTTTAAAGATTCGAATATCTTTAAAAAAATCAGACATTCCTTGTGATGAAATTTTATTTTTTAAAGCTTCAATAACATTATCCTCTTTACCTGAAACTGTTGAAATCATATACCATTTGTAATCTGTATTCATAATATTTTTTCTCCCAGAATTTTTTATAATTAGACCTTAATTCCAATTACATTTCATAAACTTGTAAATCCTAAAGTAACTAAAAAACAAAAGACTGCCATCACAATTAAAAATGCAATTGTAATTCCAAATCATTTTCAAACTTTTGCATTTTTAGGTCAAACAACACGTTTTATTTCTCTTACTCAATTTCGAAATGTATAAAGTTTTGTTTCTTTTGCGGCCTCTTTTTTTTGCTGTTTGATATTTTCTTTAATTTGCTTATTTCTTTTTTTTTCTAATTTGATTTCTTCTTTTTTTTGCTTTTTAATTTCATCCATAATTATTTTTCCTCTTTATGCAATGTTTGAAGGTTACAAAATTTACAAAACTTTTTAATTTCAAGACGTTTGTCATTACTTTTATTTACTGAATAGTTTTTATGAAAACAAGTTTGGCAAGATAGTGAAACTTTTTTTTGTTTTTTCATAGTTTAAAATTATATATTTTTTATTATATATTTAATAAATATAACATATTTTAGAACAAGAAATTAAATTAAAATAGCATTAGATTTTTTAAATTTTAGTTTCTTATTTTTATTAAAAATATTGTTGATAATATAATCGCTATAAACAATATAAAAACAAAAATAATTAAGAAATTAATAGTAAACTTTTTTTGTTTCTTTAATTGTTTTTTATTTAAAAGTTTATATTTCTTTGATTCTAAATAAGGTTCTTTTTTTAAGTCCTCATTTTTAAAATTATAAAAAATACTAGGTTGTTTATTAATTTCATGTGCATAACTAAATTCATTTCTTGGATAACTATTTTTTCTTTCAATGAATTCTAATTCTTTAAATGAATTCAAAGTCAGTTGCAACATTCGCATTATTTCTAACTCATCCTCAGCATCAATTAAGGCATTATGTGTTTCAAAATATGTTGAGTCATTGGATAATAAACGATACATATTTTGCACCCCTCAACCACTTTTAATTAAATTATTTTTGAAATATTGATAACTACTTGGAATTGATTTGTTATATTGAATATTTCTTGCAATCCTACTAATATCAAATCAATGAAAAAAATTCTTTAGTTCAGGAAGATATCGATAATCAAAATCTGTATATGAAAATCAAGAATTAACATTGTTCTCTAATAGAAATTCAATAATTTGGTTTATTGCAATATTGTATGCTTCAACTTTGTTAAGTAAACTCATTTGATCTGATCTTAAAGGTCAAGTTAATTCATAATAAAACATTGCTCTTGGAGATACATTTTCGGCAATAATTCAATATTTTTTGGCAACAACATCAAAATTTATACTCTCTGCTATCACAACTCCAATTGACATTGGGCTACGATATTCATTTATCTCAATGTCAATCACTGCAAAAAATTCAATTTGATTTCTATCTATATTTGATTTATCAAAAGTATTATTCATATTATTCCTTTTCTTCAAATCGATGTTTTGTGATTGCAAGAGCAATTTTTTTCTTAAAATCTTCTTTATTTTTAATTCTTATTTCAAATAATTGGTTTCTTTTAACATTTCATAAAATACCTTTTTTTAAATTTAAGCCTAGCATATATGAAGCTAGTTGTAAATAATGCACATATTGCAATTCATTTACAAACTTTAATTCATAAACAATATTATTTTTTATCACATCAGTTAAACCAATTGCTTGCATTGAAAAGTTATTTATCTTATCATAAAATTCAATCCTACACAACTCTTGAACTTTTTCATCTTTATTTAACCTTGCACCTAACCGATTGTGAATTTGAATTGTTTGTTCATTTGTAATAAATGGTAAACTAACTTGTTTAAAATAACGATCTTGTTTTGTCTCAATACCAACATATAAAAGAATTTTTTGGAGTTCATTATTCGCATCATTATTTAGTATTTCTTCATAAATTTTTTTATATTTTTTATTGAAATAAATAATTTGTTCAAGAGCTTTGTCAATACTATATTGATTGAAATATGACGATTCTTGATAAATTCCAATACAAGGTGATAAATCAATTAAACCATCATTATTTTTAATATCAATTATTGAAGTATCTTCGACATTAATTTTTTTTATTTCTAAACATTCATATGCATCCATGATGTCTTCTTTATATTTGTGATCAAACATTTCTGAAATTAAATATAACTTGGATTGATATGAATTTTGTGTTTCTTCTAAAAAGTCTTCTTCTCTAAGAAGTCTTGTATCTTGGTCTTTGACAAAAATAATATGTTTTTTTCCGCGACTTGCAGCAACTAAAAAAATGTTTTTAATAATTTGATGTTTGACATTTGGTTTATTTAATCTTTCTAATCAATATCCTTCATAGAAATCAAATACAACACAAATTGAACGCTCTAATCCTTTTGCACTATCATATGTTGTAAAAATAGCAGAATCTTCTTTTGGTGATACTCATCCATCTTTATCCTTGATGCTTGCATAAACTGTATTTTTATTAAATTTTTCCGAATAGTTTTCTTCAAGAAAATTTAAAATTGAATTCATATGACCTGATCTTGATCCTAAACATAAAATATCTTTTGTTTGTTTCGTTGCTAAAAAATTAGAAATCTCATCTAATTCCATATATTCAATTTTGCATTCTGGATTAAGTCCTTGTATTTTCTTTTTTCATGCTCTTCCTAAAAAATCTGCTAAAACATTTGAAATTCGAAATGATTTATTAAAACAAATAAATTCATATTTACCAAGAAAAGTATTAATAAATTTCTTTGCGTCCAATGTTGTTTTATCAAAAATTTTTTGATCCATATCTCCAACGCCAATAATTTGAATATTTGGATTTTTTGCTTTAATTTTTTCTAGCAAATTTGATATTTCAGAATCAATATCTTGATATTCATCAATTAACAAAACATCATAAAACCCAGGATCAATATCATTTTTTAAAAACATCTCAATCGCATCACTTTGGTTTGAATTAATTCCATTTCTTTTTAACATATAAAAAGCAAATCCGTGGTATGAAGTAACAAATGCATTTTTAATTTTAATTTTTGCTTTTGCATCAAATTTTAGTAGCTTACTATATGTAAGATATAAAATTTTTTTATCAATTGGAAGTTTCTCACAAAGAATTTGAATTGTTGTTGTTTTTCCACTTCCAATACATGCATCAACTAAAACATTTTTCCCATCCAAAGCAAAATCTATAAGTCTTTTTTGTTCTTCAACTAGCTCAATTTTATCTTTAAAATTATTTATTTGTTTGTTCATTATTCTCCAAAAAAATTGCAATTTTAGAATCTTTATAAATGTATAATAATTGTATCAAACTAAATTCAATATTTTTCTATTGAAAACATTAATAAATTTCAATCAATTTTAGTTGAAAAAATGAAAATATAACTGTAATTTTAACTTTGAGAAATCAAGAAAAGGAGCCTTAAAATGAATAATGTTATTGAAGAAAAAGAAATTTTAATTCGTTATGGTGAATTAACTTTAAAAGGAAATAATAAAAGAGATTTCATTAAGCAATTAAAAAATAATTTAGAAATCTACATTGAAAAAAATGAATTAAAAATTGAATATGATCGAGCTTTTTGTAAATACTCACAAAAAAATCTTGAAGCACTAAAATACATTTTTGGAATTTCTTCATATTCAATTGTTTATAAAACATCAACTAACCTTTTGGATATTGAAAAAATAGTTGAAAAACTTGCTAAGGAAAATAATTTTGATTCATTTGCAATCAAAGCAAGAAGACACAATAAAAATTATCCAATGACATCATCAGAATTAAATATTCATTTTGGTAATTTTATATCAAGAAATTTTTTCAATAAAAAAGTTGATTTAATGAACCCTGATTTATTGATTTATATTGAAATTAGAGATAAATTTAGTTATGTTTTTACAAATTATATTGAAGGATTGGGAGGAATGCCTGTTTTTTCTTCGGGAAGAGTACTTCATTTAATCAGCGGTGGAATTGATTCGCCTGTTGCTGCCAATTTATTGCAAAAAAGAGGACTTAAGATTGCTTTTTTAAACTTTATAACTCCACCCCATACTGATGAAAAAACAACAAAAAAGATTGATGAAATTATTGCTTTATTGACAAAATATCAAGGTTCAGCAACACTTTTTCAAGTTAACTATACAAAAATTATGAATTACATTGGTTTAGTTTCAAACCAAAAATATAAAATTTGTTTAATGCGAAGAAGCTTTTATCGAATTGCTGAAAAGATTGCAAATAAATATGGAATCAAGGCAATTTCAAATGGTGAAAATCTTGCGCAAGTTGCCTCACAAACATTGGAATCAATTTATACAATTTCAGAAGTTTGCAATCTTCCTATCTTTCGCCCTCTTTTATCATTTGACAAAAATGAAACAATAAAAATTGCTGAAAAAATTGGAACAATGGAAATTTCGATTCAAAAAGCATGTGAAACATGTGAATTATTTGCTCCGGATTTTCCAGTCACAAAACCAAATCGTGAAGATGCAAAAAAATTAGAAAATGAATTAATTTACCTTGATAAACTTGAAAATGAAATTATTGATGAAATTGAAATAAAAAAATTTTTGTTAGCAAATAAAAAATGTAATGTATTAAGTACTATCGAGTAAAAAAAAGATAGTGTATGCCACATTACATTTTTAAATTAAAATTCATTTTATTTTCTTATTTAAATCAAATGTTTAAGATAAAAAAAATTCTATTTTTCAATATTTTTTAATTTATTCTTTTTCTTTAAAAATATTTATAGAAATTTCTTTTCGTAGATTTTCTAAAGTTTGTTTTTCATTGACTAATTTTGACAAAATTGCTTCAATGGATTCAATTTTTAAATCAATATCAAGTAATTTGGAAATTGCTAGTTCAACTTCATTATGTATTTTATTAAAATTTTTAGTTTCAAATTCTTTTTTGGTTTGAATTTCTTTTAATTGTTTTTCAATTTCAACAAATTTCTCTTGTAGTTTTGGGAATACAACATCAAAATTAGTTTCACTAAATTCTAATTCTTTTGTTATATCTTCTTTTTGAGATTCAAATAAAGTATTATTTTTTTGTTTTTTTAATTCTTCTAAATATTTATTATATGATTCATGATAACTTATTATGGTATCTAAGAATTTTTTATACATATCATACTGTTTTTTAACAATTAATTCTTCTTTTTCAGTATTAACTAATTTATTTTCTGCATTTTCTTCTAAAGAAATTAAACCATTAAGTTGATTTTCAATTTTTCTTTTTTCTTGAAGTAATTTATTTAGCTTTTCTTGGATGTTTTTTATATTTGTTTGATTACTAAATAATCTAGACTTTACTAAATTTAATTCAGATTCAAGATCTGCATTTTTTTTATCTTATTATCTATTTGTTTAATTTCATTATTTAGTTGGTTTTTGTTTTCTTTTTCTTCTTTGTTTAATTTATATGTATCATTATTACTTACTGTTGGAATTAATCTAGTTTTATCATCTTGAACAATTTTTTCTTCATTTAAATTAATACTTTTTTTTGTTGCAAAAAATAAAGGAATTGGAACTAATAAAAAACCAGTTGCAAGCAATGAAAATTTTAATATTTTACTTTTTTTCATAAATAGCCTTAGAATATGTTGAGAATTGTTTTTAGAAACATTTTTAATAACCGAAATTATTATATATAAAATTTTTTAAGTGTGTAAAAATAGAAAATATTTTATTATTAATGATATTAATTAACTTGTTAATTTTTCTAAGGATTAAAATTAACTTGATTTTCAAAAAAATTTTATTATTATAATTACTTATTTATTTAAGTTTATTTAATTTAGTAATTTAATATTAAAGAATATATAATATAAAAAATATGAGTATGACAAATTATGAAGCACAAGATCTAAAAGTTTTAAAGGGATTAGATGCTGTTATTAAAAGACCAGGAATGTATATTGGATCAACAGATTCAAATGGTTTGCATCATTTAATTTGAGAAATTTTTGATAATGCAATTGATGAAGCTTTAGCTGGATTTGCAAGCAATATTAAAGTAATCTTAAAAAAAGATAATTCAATTATTGTTGAAGACAATGGCAGAGGAATCCCTGTGACAAAACATGAATCAGGAAAAACTGGGGTTGAATTAGTTTTTACTGAATTACATGCAGGTGGAAAATTTGGCAAAGGGGCATACAAAACTAGTGGAGGGTTGCATGGAGTTGGTTCCTCGGTTGTAAATGCCTTAAGCACAAAGTTGGAAGTTAGTGTTTTTCGGGACAAAAAAGAATATTTTACTGCTTTTGAGCAAGAAAAAATTACAACTAAAACAACAGCAATTGCTAGCAGTTCAAAAAGAGGAACAAAAGTTCAATTTTGACCTAATTTTAATATTTTTAAAAAAGCAAAATTTTCATCAGAAATAATCAAAGAAAAACTTAGAGAAGCCAGTTTTTTAATTTCCAATTTAAAAATAACATACATCAATGAAATCACAAACGAAAACCTTGTTTTTCAAACTAATGAAGGAATTAAAGAATATATTAATTTTGTTGGTGAAGGGAAAAAATTTATTAGCAATATTTTTTATACTTCAGGGGTTGCAAAAAATAATATTGAAATTGAAATTTCTTTAGCTTATACTGATAGTTATAATGAAACAATTTATTCTTTTGTTAATAATGTCAAAACAAAAGATGGTGGAACACATGAAACAGCATTTAAAACTGCATTGACAAAAACAATTAATGAATGATATGCTAAAAATAATCCTTCAAAAAATAAAATTAGTTTTGAAGGTTATGATGTCAGAGAAGGAATCATTGCTGTTGTTTCTTTAAAAATTCCAGAAAATATTTTGGAATTCGTTGGACAAACCAAAGATAAATTAGGCTCACCTGAAGCAAGAGAAGCTGTTGAAGAATTTTTTTCTGAAAAATTTAGTTTTTATTTGAATGAAAATAAACAAGAAGCAAATGAAATTCTTAAAAAAATTAAAATTGCTTATGAAAGTAAAATTGCAGCAAGAAATGCAAGAAATGAAGCAAGAAAAATCAAAAATAAATTAGATACGAAAAAAATCCTTTCAGGAAAACTAACTCCAGCACAATCAAAAAATTCAGCTGAAAAAGAATTGTTTTTAGTTGAGGGAGATTCGGCTGGGGGTTCAGCAAAAATGGGTCGTGATCGTCGTACACAAGCAATTTTGCCACTTCGGGGTGTGGTTATGAACACTGATAAAGCAAAATTAGTTGATATTTTAGCTAATGAAGAATTAGCAACAATAATTAATACTATTGGTGCTGGTGTTGGTGAAGATTTTGATTTAAAAAATTCACAATATGGAAAAATTATCATCATGACTGATGCCGATGTTGATGGTGCACATATTCAGATGTTACTTTTAACTTTTTTTTGAAGATATATGAAAAAACTTATTGAAGAAGGGATGATTTATATTGCTTTGCCACCATTGTACAAAATAACAATTAAAAGTAGTAATAATAAAAGCTTCTATGCTTGGGATGAGGATGAATTAAGAGAAATTACTTCGCAATATACAAATTATGAAATTCAGCGTTATAAAGGTCTTGGAGAAATGAATGCTGATCAATTATGAGATACAACAATGAACCCAGAAACGCGTTCAATCATCAAAGTAAATATTGATAACCAAGGATTAACGGAACGAAACGTTACTACTTTTATGAGTGATAACTCAGAAGCTCGGAAAATTTGAATTAATGAAAATATTGATTTCTCAAGTATTGATGATTTTATAATTAATGAAAAATAAGTTGGTTTTTTATGGAGAAAAAAAATAAGAAAGAATTTGATGAAATAATTGAAAATATTATTGAAAAAAACATGATTGAAATCATGAGCAGTAGTTTTTCACGTTTTTCAAAATATGTTATCCAACAAAGAGCAATTCCTGATGCAAGGGATGGTTTAAAACCTGTCCAAAGAAGAATTCTTTATTCAATGTGAAATTTAAAATTAAGAAATAAAGACCCATTTAAAAAATCAGCCCGGATTGTCGGGGATGTTTTAGGTAAATATCATCCACATGGCGATAGCTCTGTTTATGAAGCAATGGTAAGAATGGCACAGGAGTGAAAAAGTAATTATCCACTTGTGCAAATGCATGGAAACAAAGGTTCAATTGATGATGACCCAGCTGCTGCAATGCGTTATACTGAATCAAGATTAGAAAAAATTACCGAATTCATGTTAAAAGATTTGGAAAGAAAAGTTGTTACTATGGTCCCTAATTTTGATGATTCAGAGTATGAACCAACAATTTTACCAACACTTTTTCCAAACTTATTAGTTAATGGAGCCGTTGGAATTGCATCCGGATTTGCTACCCAAATTCCACCGCATAATTTAGCTGAATTACTTGATGCAACAATTGCAATGATTAAAAATCCAAATATTACTATTAAGGGGTTAATGCATTATGTCAAGGGCCCTGATTTTCCAACTGGTGGGGTTATTTATGGAACAAATGGCATTGAAGAAGCTTTTAAGACTGGTAAGGGGAAAATAGCTTTATGCTCAAAATATAAATTTATTGAAAATAAAAAAAATAAAATCACTGGCATTGAAATTTTAGAAATTCCTTTTGGAGTAATAAAATCAAAACTTGTTTTTGAAATTGACTCAATTATTTCTTCAAAAGCAATTTCAGGAATTAAAGAAATTAAGGATCAATCTGATCGAAATGGTCTTTCAATCTATATTGAACTTGAAGAAGATTCCAATGCGGAAGCAATCATTACATATTTAATGAATAAAACAAAACTAAAAATAAATTATGATTACAATATGTTAGCAATTTATAAAAATGCGCCATGCTTACTTTCACTTGACAAAGCATTATTTGCTTTTTTAGAACATCTGAAATTAATTAATACAAAAGGGATTAATTTTGATTTGCAAAAATATAAATTGCGTCATGAAATTGTGCTTGGATTTATTAGGGTTGCTGAAATTTCTGATCAAGTAATTAAATTAATTAAAGAAAGTGATAATTCCAAAAAAGGTGTTATTTTAGCTTTAATGCAAAAATTCAATTTTTCTGAAATTCAAGCCACAGCAATTGCCGAACTAAGATTATACAAATTATCAAGAATGGATCAAATTGAATTTCAACAAGAAAAAAATGAACTTGAAAAATTAATTGCACAATGTCAAAATCTTTTAGATAATGAAGAAGCATTTAATAATTTTTTAATTTCACAATTAACTGAAATTAAAAATCAATTTAAAAAACCACGTCAAACCAAGATTAATCAAGAAGTAATTAGCACAGAAATTGATTATAAATTACTAACTAAAAATGAAGATTTTTATTTTTTTGTTTCACAAGAAGGTTACATTAAAAAAATTAGTAATAAAATCTTTTTAGCAAATGAACTAAGTTCATATAAACTAAAAGAAGATGATGCAATCAAATATTATGACAAAATAAATTCATTATCAAAATTATTATTTATTACAAATAAAGGAAACTTTTTTGTTTTAGAAGCACATATTTTTAAAGATAATTCATGAAAAGAATTAGGAGTTCATATTTCTTCGCTTGTTAATCTTGATTTCAATGAAAAAATCATTCGTGTCATGGAAATAATTTCTTTTAATACATATCTTAATTTAATTTTAATTACAAAATTTGGTTATGCAAAAAAAGTTAAAATTTCGACTTTTGAATCAAAAATTTTTGCAAAAAAAAGAAGTTGCATGAATTTTAAAAATGAAGATGATGAACTAGTTGATGCAAAAATTAGTAATGATGAAAAAGATCTTTTTATTTTGCTAAATAACGGTCTTTATTTTTTAATTTCGGAAGATGTTTTTTCATCTGATTTAGCGCTTAAAGCCCAAGGAATCAAGTTACTTCCGAAATTAGATAAAACCCATGTTGCAGCTTTTTGTACATGTTCAAAATTCAATCAAGTAACAATGCTTACTGAAGATGGATTGCTAAAGCAATGAGATATTGGCGAAATTGCTTATACCAATCGTACTAATCGTGGGACTTTTTTATTTAATTTGTTAAAAAATTATAATTGTAGTCCAAAATCACTTGAGATAAAAACAAAGCAATTGGAATTTCTATTCACAAATAAAAGCAATGAAGTTATTCAATTTGATTTAAATGAACTTGATAAAGATCATTCTAAAAATGAAAAATTAATTAATAAAAATTTAGAGTTTAATAATTCTGGTTATTTAATTCAACCACTTAAAATTACTGAATTAATTGAACCTAATGAGCAAAAAAAGAAAGAAATTGAAAAATATTATTTGCAAAAAATCAATGCCAAAGAATATTCGCAATTTAGTGTGAATGAAATTCTTTTTCAAAAATATTATCTTAAAAAAAATATGAAGAATTCTTTCTTAGAAACGAATAAAAATGAACAGTTACAATTATTTGATTTTGATAATAATTTTGAAGAAAAAACTCAATCATACGATCCTAAAGAAGCACAATTAAATCTGGATGAAAAAATTGCTGAAATGGATAAAATTGATCTTGATTTCTTAGAAAGAAAAGTAAAAGAAATCACAAAAAAATAGTTATAATTTATAAATATCTTTTTAATCTAAGAATAATCATCATTAAAAATTGGCAATTAGCGAAAGGAATATTATGAGAAAAGATGTGAGATTAGCAAATAAAGTTAAAGCTGAAAAACGAGCACATAAATTAGCAAAAGAAAGAGCTCGTGATTTAAGAAGAGCAGCTAGAAAAGCTGCTGCTGAAGCACAACAATAATTACCAATAATTTTAAAAATAAAAAAGCACAAAGAAAAATTTAATTTCTTGTGCTTTTTTAAATCTAATTAAATTATTTATTGAAAATTTCTTCCTGAATTTTTTCATATATATCAAGTCTTTTTTCAATATCAACTTTATTAATATTTCAAGCTCTTGTTCCTTCACATAAATTAATAAATTTCTGTAGCATGTTATTTCCATTAATTTCTTTTAATGTGATTACAATTCCAAATTTAAGTCCTCTTCCTTGATAATTATTTAGACGTTCCTTAACTTTTATACTAATGCCTCATTTTCCATCTATACCCTGTTTTTTTAATCGACGTTTTCCACCTTTTTTAGTTAAGAAATTTTCATAAATATGTTTAACATTATCCCATTTACGAAATAATTCACGAGCTTCTTTTTCATATAGTAAATATGTTTGATCCTCAGATTGCTTATTTTTATTTATTGAATCAATTTTAAGTTTATTATCTTTTAATTTAATTCGCCCAAAATGAATATCTAGTTCACTATTAGTATAATCAACTCCTTGATTGCGGTTACAATTAGGAAAATAACAAAGTGTTGCCCTTGCAATAAAAGGATGTTTGTTTTCATTTACGACAGGAACTGGAATATTATGATTATATGTTTCATATTCTTCTGTTTTACTAGTTAATAAAATTCGAATTTCATCCGAAGCAGATGTAAGAATATCATTAATTTTAATTGGTACAACACCATGACCAATTTTTTGCTGATTCAAAATAGTTTTTTTACTATTTCATTTAATTGCCGAATCAATGATTAATGCTTTTGCTAATTCACGATTAATTTGCATTTTATGAATAATGAATGCTAATTTTCTTGCAATTCAAGGTGCTGCAAAAGATGTTCCAAAAGAAAATGTTTCTCCCATCGGTTTAAAAACTTTTATTCCTTTTTCTTCAGTTCCACCATAATAACTAACATCAGGTTTAATAAAAAATGATAAAACTTCACCAATTCTTGTGTAATTTGCTGGGTTGTTTTTAAAGTCAACTGAATTGACAACTAATGAATTTATTGAATCTGCAGGGGAACCGATTTTTTTAAGATTTTTTTTGTTTTCATTTTTATTATTTGTACCTGCAACAACAAAGATAACATCATTTTCAAATTGAATTTTATCCAATCTTGAAGCAACATAAGAAATGGAATTTTCATTTATTTCAGAATTTGAACCTAATGATAAGTTTCAAACTTTTATATCAGAATTTTTTCTAACTATTTCTTCAATCGAATTTGCTATTGCAAATGCACTAAAATACCTACTCGATGCTACTCCAAAATGTCTAACTCGGAAATGACCACACCCATCATCTAGTTCTGGGTTTAATCTATGTCCATCAACAATGATTGAAGAAACAGCAGTTCCATGGGCATAATCTTCTTGACTTAGACTTATTTCTTCATTAAGCATATTTTTAAACTCAACTCATTTTGAAAAATAAACATTTTTATCAAACATTGTATCAATAACACCAATAATTGGTTCATTTTTTGGGTCGTCAATTGTTCTTTGATTGCTGATTTTGCTCATAGAATCTTCAGTTTCAAACTCAAAAAGATCATTTGCCTCCATCGAAATTAAAAATGGTGCCTTACTTTTAAGATTTTCATAATCATTATGATGCAATAGCAATGTTGTTCCATCATCAGTAATTTTATTAAAACTATCAATTCCTAATTTTTCTAAAATTTTTTTTGTTTCGATGTTTGTTTTATAGATTGTTACAATCATATTATCTTTTAAATCAGTGCTTACTTCTTTTTGTACACTAATGTTTTCAAGATAAAAACAATCTACAACAATATTTAAAAAACGCTTTTTAGATATAGCATCCGATGAACTAAAAACTTCTTTATAACGATCCTCATTAATTGCATTGATTGTTTCATGTGAGAGTGATGATTTAAATGTTTCTTTGATAATATCAATTACTTTTTTTAGATTTGACAATGATTCTTGTAATGTACTTAATTCAATGCAATATGTAATTACATGTTTTTTATTATATGATTCATCATTTAATTTTTCACTAATAAACTTAGCGCCAACTATTGCAGCATTATTTTTAGCAAAATCACTATAAAAAAGTCCTTTGATTCGTTTGCTTTTAGCCATTACCCGGTCAAAAGTGCAAGTAATAAGTGGATTGATTTCCAAACTCACGGTTTTTCAATATTTCAAAACATTTTCCAGTTCATTTTTAAGTTTTTCTATCTTATTTGAATTTATAGAACTATTAGCTGGAATGTTAATTTCATTGTTTCCAAAAATATTTTTTGCAGAAGAAAAATTACCTGATAATTCAATGATTTTATTTCGATTCATCTAATAATCCTTTTAAATCTCTCGAAATTTTACTTTTGGAAACCCCTGTTAGTAATTCTGTTTCTCTTATGCTAAACCCATATTCTTTCATTGTTTTTAAATCATTATTTTTGGAAACATAACTAAATAATCTTTTCAAATAATCAAATTCATCATTTGGATCGCTAAACGCTAAACAAGTTTTAATCATATTTTTTAATTCTCCAGGAAAAGGAATATTCTGCATTGATGAAATAATTTTTCTAAATAAGCGAATATTTTTTCCAATATTTTTATATTTATATTTAGATAAGAAGAAATTTAAAATTAATTCTGCAATTTGAATTAGTTCATCTTTTTGATAACGATTGAAATCAATGATTGAATCAAATCTTCTTGAGAGCGCTTTATCAAAGTGTTGATACAAATTAGTTGTTGCAATTAATAAAATTTTATCGCTTAAGTTATCAAGTCCATTTAAAATACTTGTTGTTACTCTTCCCATTTCTCTAACATCACTTGAATCAATCCGATTCAGAGCTATCGCATCAATTTCATCAAATAAAATAACTGCTTTTTCAGGAAAACGTAGTTCATTGATTTGTTTAAATAATTCGGCAATGTTTTTTTGTGTTTGTCCTAATTTGCTATCAATTAAATTATTAAAATCAACTAAAAATAATTCTCTTTTTAAAATTCTTGCAATATTTTTTGCACTTTCTGTCTTTCCGGTTCCTGGTGAACCAATAAACAAAAATTTATTTATACCGCTTTGGTTAAAACAAGAATTGATAATTCCTTTAATATCATTTTCAATAACACTAGGTAAAGGAAGCGGATCACCCTTTAAATTTATTTTTTTTGCAAAAGTTATATTTTCACCATTATTCTCTTGCGGAACAAAACTATTAACATCAGAAAGTAATGACAAAATATAAAGAGATAATTCCTCGTCTCCCATATTATAAAATTCTTTCGCAATTAAATATGCTTCATTCCGAAAAGCTATATCATTATTATCGACATAATATCTAATCAAGTTTATAACATTACCTTTTTTCATATTTTAAAAATCCTTATTATAATTTAGGGTATATTAAATATTATAAATGATAATGGGACAAAAAAATAAAAATAGGGACAAAAATCAAAAAAATAATTTAATTGATTAACTTATGATTTTTTTTACAAAAAACTACATAATAATCTTGTTTAATAATATTTAAAAATGCAAAAATTTTAATAAAAAAGATTAGTTAGAATATGATGAATTAGTTGATCTAACAAAATTTTGGAATAAATTGAAACATTTACTAAAGAAATTCCAAAAATAGCATTAAAATAATCAAAAAATTCAAGACAAAATCAGTCTTGAATTTTTAATATATAAGTTATTATTTATTTACTTTTTTTCAAACTTTGGTTTATTTTTTATATGGATACTAAAACCATCAAATTCTTTTACTTTTTTTACATTTCATCTAGAAAGATCCTGATTAAAAGAAGATGCATTTAGAAACATTTGTTGCATATTTGTTACATTTTTTGTATCTCAATTAGAAATATCTTGGTTAAATAATGTGGCATCAGTAAACATATTGCTCATTGATTTTACATTAGAAACATTTCAATTTGAAAGATCTTGATTAAATTTTTTTGCATTTCTAAACATATTATTCATTAGTTTAATTCCCGATACATCTCAATGTTTTAAAGATTTATTAAATTTTTCAGCATTATAAAATAATAACTGTAAATCTGTAACCTTATTATTATTAACCAATTTGAATAAATCATTATCAAATTCTTTTGCACCAAAAAACATTCCATCAATGGATTCTAAATTATTGACGTTTCATTTTGAAAGATCTTGATTAAACTTTTCAGCATTTTGAAACATTTTTCTCATTGTTGTAACATTGTCTGTATTTCAGTTTGAAATGTCTATATTAAATGCTTTGGCAGAGTCAAACATTCCCCACATTTTTTCTACATTTTTGGTATCTCAGTTTGAAATATTGCCATTAAATTTTTCTGCACCATTAAACATGTAATTCATATTTTTGACATTGCTTGTATTTCAAGATGTTAGATTTTGATTGAAATTTTTTGCATGTTGAAACATTCCCATCATACTTTCAATATTAGAAGTATCTCATTTATCTAAATTTTCAATTGACTCACTATTATTTTTAGCAAAAGCAAAATTTAAACTAATAATTTCTTCTGGTAGTTTTTCTGGAACTTTTTTGACACTAGGTGCAAACATTTTAATTTTACCCTTATTGTCATAACCAATTACTATGACTTCTGTTTTATTTGCATTATATTTGGTATCAACTGGAGTTAATAAATCTAGTTTTTTAATTATTAAGTCTAGATTTCCTTTAATAAGTTCTGAACTAGATTTTGCTTTAATTGTAGCTTTCCCTTCATTATCAAAATTAGCTCTTTTTAAAATTTCAAATTCAAAATCATTTTCTGTTAGTTCTTCTAATCCAGATATTTTTTTTAAATCATTTAAAAAATCATTTGATTTTCAATTATTTTTTGGATTAATTTCATTTTTCAATTTAGAAATATCAATTTTCAATTTTATTTTTGGTTCTTTATTGTTAATTAATTGATTTTGATCATTTTCATTTTTAGAATTATCATTAAGATTGTTAATGATATTATCATTTTCTTTGCTGTCATTATTAATTTCATTATTTTGATTTTTTTTACATGAAGCAGCTATAAGTGGCGAAGATGCAACTGAAATACTTACTCCAATTTTTAACAAAAATTTATTTAATTTCATTATCCCTTCTATTAAATTTAGTATTTAAATTAAGTCAAAATCCAATTATAAAGTATATATTTTTTTGTTTTTTTTTATGGCAAAAAATATTAAAAATATCATTTAAATAAGAGCTTTTAAATAAATAATCAACAAATAATTCAATATATTTAAAAAAGAGGATCTTATATTGTTTATAATTAATTCATAAGTAATTTATAGGAAATGAAAAATATAGAATGAAGAAAGACACATTAAGAAAAAATATATTAATAGGTTCTACAATTTTTTGTTTGCTTCAATTTCCCTTAATTTCTGTTTCATGTAAAAATCAACAAAAAGATGATTTTTCACAAAATCAAAATGATAACTCAGAAAATCAAAACAACAATAATTCCCAACCAATACCTGATTCTTTTCATAATAATGATTCACAAGATAATACTCAACAAAAACCTGATAATCAAAATCATAAGGATCCACAAAACAATAATAATTTTCAACCAACACCTAATAAACCTAATGAAAATAATGAAGGTAATAAACCTCAAACTAATAATGATGAAGAAAAGAATTTTATTGAACACTTCGATAATGTTGCGCCCTCATTAAATCATGGTTATGTAATTGAATATGATCAATCGAATGATTTTTATCAATCACTTGATGGTTTAAGTGGCGAAGCATTAAGAAATAATCTTTTTTTATTACAAAAAGCAAATCGAAATAGTACACCTAAATATAGTGATTTGTGAAAAACATACGAGGATGCTTTTGTTGATAAATATTATGAAAATGATGGAACTGTGCTAGATTTTTATACAGAAATTCCGAATGGAAAAGATAAATATAGTTTTAGTTTTAATGATCGCTATCAAGGTGAAAAGGTAAAAAATGAGGGAGAAAAATTCAACCGTGAACATATCATTCCTCAATCATGATTTGGCAAGAAAAATCCGATGAGAAATGATGCTCATCATGTTTGACCAAGTGATGTTATAGTCAATGCAATTCATGGCAATTTACCATATGGAACAACAAAAAATGGCAAAATTGTTTCAAGCAATGGGTCAAAACTTGGAGCTTCAATTGAAGATGGAAAAGATGTTTTTGAAGTCATCAATGAGTTTAAAGGTGATATTGCAAGAGTTTATTTTTATTTTGTCTTAACATATCAAGATAAGAATCTTAATCGCGGAAACATGGCAAATAGGGTATTTGAAAAGATTAATGGAAAATATAAAATCAAACCTAACTTTTTAAATACATATTTAAAGTGAACAAAAAAGGACAATATTTCACAATTTGATCTTGATCGAAATAATGGAATTTACAAACATCAAAAAAATAGAAATCCATTTATTGATTATCCTGAATTAATTGCGGTTTATTTTGAAAATGATAATAACTTTGTTTTTAAAAATAAGGGAATTGCAAATAAAATAATTAAAAAAGCAAATTAATCTATTTAAAAAAATAGCATCAAAAATCAGATTTAAATGATGCTATTATTTTTTATATGATTTTAAATAGATTTATTTGAAATAAAAGTTAGATTTTGAAAGGTATATTGGATATTAAAAATGCGAATAAGAATTGAAAAAATTATTGCCCAACATTTAAATGTTTCAAGAAATGATGCAAAAAAAATTATTCATCAAAACCGTGTTTTGGTAAATAAAAAAATCCTTAAAAAACCAATTTCAATTGATTTAAAAAAAGATGTGGTTGAAATTGATAATGAAATTGTTGATTATAAAGCAAACCAATATTTTATTTTTAATAAACCAAGTGGTTATGTGACTGCTAATTTTGATAAATTGAATCAAACAATTTTTGAAATAATTGATCTAGATCCAAATAGTTTTTTTGCATATGGAAGATTGGATAAAGATACTGAAGGATTATTAATAATTAGTAATGATGGTAAATTAGGACACCAAATTATGAATCCTAAATTTGAAATTGCAAAAAAATATTATTTTGAAATTACAACTGAGTTTGATCAAAAAATTAAAAATCATTTCCCGAAACCAATTTTAATTTCTAATGATTACAATGTTAAAAAATATCATTTTGAATTCTTATCAAATAATTCTGGATATTTAACAATTTATGAAGGAAAATTTCATCAAGTAAAAGAGATGTTGAAATTTTTTGGTTATGAAATTAAGTATCTAAAAAGAATTCAAATTGGGAAATTAAAATTGGATAAAAAACATGAAATTGGGCAATTAAAAGAAATTTCTCTTGATGAACTTCAATTGGTCTTTAAGCAATAAATTCAATTAAAATTAATATTAATGCAATTTTTTTAAAAATATAATATAATTTTTTAAAAAAACATAAAGTTTTGTTTCTTTATTAATTAAATTTTATTTAATATAATTTCAATAATATTTATAATTGTAATCTTACAAATTTTTAATTTAATTTGATCTTTGAGATATTTTATATTTAGTAATCTTGTTTATAAAGAAACAAGCAAGAAAAAACGGAGATTATATATATGAATAATATAACTTTACCAACTTCATTAGCAAGTTGAACACTATTTTCAATGAAAAGTAGCAAAAAAAGAAATATCGGGATTTTCTTTAGTGTATTTATTCAAATTGTTTTAGCAATCTTTTTTATTACTGATATAGTCTTAACACTAATGAAACATCATTCTTTTGGAACTAAAGCAATTTTTGGTTACACAATTGCAAAAATTTTAATCTTAACCTTTTTAACAATTATTAATTTTATGATTGTATTGCCAATTACAAATAAATTGCTTGCAAAAAATGACGATTTAAAAAACAATCAAAAAAGCAGTCTTGCAAAACATCTATATGATGTAATACAAAATAAAAAAGAAATGTCAAAATTAATCTGAACAAATACTTGAATTAATGCAATTTGATATTCTTTATATTTCTTGATTTTTGGATTAACTTTTATGCTACTAATTCCAGGGTTAGGATATCCTGTTCTTCCTGGTGTTTGAGCAAATAACATTATTATTGCTTTTGCAGGCGCATCATTAATAAAAATGTTTTTATTTGATAATATATTAGTTCCATTTGCTTTTAGCAAGGAAGCAAATAAATACATTAAATGTAATAATGTTGCAAATTATTTATGAATTATTTTAACATTGGCTTTCTATTTCTTGATTTTAATAATTCTTGAAATTGCAGTTTATTTAAACATTATTAGTGGTTGAACTGATATGCTTACAATAACTGTTTTATTCCCAATTATTTTTGCCTTAATGTATTTAGCTAAAGCAATGATTATAATTGCTGCAAATAAGGAAAATAAGAATAAAAATGTTTATTTAGCAGCATTTTTAGTTATCCCTTGTTATGAAAAATAATAAAATATGTAAAAACAAATTTTAATTTTATGAAAAATCTTCTATTTTTATAGGGGATTTTTTATTTTAAAAAAAGAATTAAGTTTTAAATAAAATTGCTTTTTTTAATGAAACTTAATTGTAAACATACAAAAAAATATCTAATTATTTAGAAAAAAATATAGAACTTTATTTGTTTATTAAGTTAATTATTTTAGTTATTTAATCAACATTTTATAACAATCAAATGTTTCAAAAAATTTAGTATTTTAAATTTTTATTATTCCAATAAATTGCAATGAAAAATATATGTTATACCTTCGTTTTTTCAAATTAGTTTTATTAAAAAATAATAATTTTTTATTTTCAAATTATTCTATAAAGACTTACTCTTATATCCCTTTGCTTTTTTTGGTTTAATTTTGTATAATTTAAACTATGACAATAAAAGCAGATAAAAGAAGGTTATTAATATTTATTATTAAAATATTAACTTTGTTTATCATTCCTACAATTATTTTTCTTGTAGGTATTTTTAGTTTTTCAACAGAATGAAAACTTGCAATCATTGTCTTATATTTCTTGCTTATTTTTGGGTTAGGAATATATACTGCTTTTCTTGTTCGGAGTTTTTTAAAAGAATCGCTTGTTGTAAACCGAACATTGAGTCAATATCTTCAAAATGAAATTAGTGATTATGGGATTGGAATTTTGGTTTTTTTAAATAATGGCAAAATTATTTGAGCAACAAATTTTATTTTAGAAAAATTTGAGCAATCAATCATTGGCAAAAATATTAAAGAAATTTTTATGGTTGAAGATTGAAAAGATGGCAATAATACATTTATTTTTCAAAAAGGTAATTATCAATATGAAGTACATATTAACTTTGAAAAAAATGTTGTAATTTTTAAAGATATCACATTTCAAAGTAGCTTACTTGATGACTACAAAAGACAATCACTTGTTTTGGGAGAAATTCATATTGACAATATCAATCTATATCAAGTTTCTTTATCGCAAGATGATTTATATAAAATTTATTCAAACTTCAGTTTATTGTTTGATGAAATTGCTAAAAAATATAATATTGTTTATCATCAATATGAAAATGGGCAATTTTTTATTATCACAAATAAAGAAACACTTGATTCGTTTGAAAAAATTGGATTTAAACCATTTCAAAATTTTAATAATAAAAACTTAAATAAAAGAATTTCATTAACACTTTCAGGTGGATTTTCATATGGTGTTTTTAAATTTGAAACATTGGATAAATTAGCAAGAGAAGCTTTATTACAATCTAAAGCCCGGGGCGGGGATCAAATTACAGTTCTTACAAAAGATGAAAAACCCCGCTATTATGGTTCGAGCTCAGAAATTGATATTGATATGTCAAGAACAAATGTTTCCTACATTGCAAATATTTTGATCAATAAATTAAAATCAAAAAATATTAATAGAGTGATTGTTTATGGTCATCGGAATGCTGATTTAGATGCTTTAGGATCAACTTGGGGAATTTATAAATTAGCAAAATCATTTCAAAAAGAAGCTTTTATTCAAAATAAGACTTTTGATGAAACAGCGCAAAAAGCATTTAATCTTTTAAGTCCAATTGAAAAACAAGTTTTCATTAATCCAACAGAAGCAACACATTTGAATGATTCACAAACTTTAGTTGTAATTTGTGATACTTCTGCAGAAAATCGCATTGAAAATAAATCAGCTTTTAAGAATATTGAAAAAGAAAATATAATTGTCATCGATCATCACCGTCTAAATTCAAATCCTAATTTTATTTATAAAGAGAATTTATACATTGATTCATTAGCTTCATCAGCTTCAGAGATTGTAACTGAAATGATTGCAATTACAAACAACGCTGATAAGATTGATAGTGAAACTGCACAACGTTTATTGGATGGAATTTATCTTGATACAAATAATTTCAAAAAACAAACTTCATCAAAAACTTTTTCAGCTGCTGCATTATTAGAAAAATGAGGAGCAAAAATTTCAGTTTCAGTTAACAACCTAAAATTTAATGAAAAAGTTTTTGGCCAAGTTTTTGAGTTACTAGAAAATTTGGCTGAAATTAAACCTGGATATTTTTTGGCATATAAAGATATTTTTGTTTCTCCTGATGTAATTTCAATTGCTGCCGAAGAGATTTTAAGAGTCAGTGGCAGAAAAGCAGCATTTGTAATTGGGGGCTTAATTGGCACCAAAAAATATAAAATGTCAGCAAGGGGAATTGATACAAATGTGCAATTAATTGCTGAGGAAGTTAATGGCGGTGGTCATTTTGGTACTGCTGCTGCTGAGAGTGATGAAAAACTTGAAGTATTTGTTGATAATTTAATTCAAGCAATAGTGAGTGTAAAAAATGAAAGTAATAATAATTAAACAATACCAAAATTACAAATTAAACGAAATTGTTGAGGTTAATGATGGTTTTGCAAAAAATTTTTTAATAAAAAATGGTTATGCGCAACCTTTTAATAAGCAAACACTAGCAAATTTAGAAAGAGTTAAAAAACATATTAAAGAAGACTATCAAAAAGAAATTGCTGAGGCAACAAAAATTAAAGAAAAAATTGAATTATTAACTCTAAATTTTTCTTTAAAATCAAATCGCAATGTTGTTCATGGTTCAATTACAAACAAAGCAATTGAAAAAGAATTGTTAAAGAAGAATATAAAAATCGGACCGCATGCGTTGGGAAAAGCTTCATATAATACTTTTGGTAGACATTATATCAATGTTAAATTGCATGATGAAGTAACAGCAATTTTATTAATTGAAATTTTTGAAGAAAAATAAATGAATATTTAATTAATTAAAAGAAAGTGACAAAATGGATAAAAGATCATTAAGTTCGAAAGAAATCGCAATTGCAAATAATGAAGCCTCATTGCTGGGGCTACTTTTAATCTCCCCTGAAGCATATTTGAAAATTGGTGTAATCATTCGTCCAGAAATGTTTCATTTTCCAAGTCATCAAATCTTATATAATGCAATTGCTGAAGTTAATAATAATTCAAAGCAGTTTGATATTTCAAACTTAGTTGTTTACTTAGAAGAAAATAAGCAATTTGATGCAATTGCTTCATTCATGATGTCACCAGCTGAGTATTTAGGTTATTTATCAGAAAATGCTGGTTTTATTAGTGAAATTGAAATTTATGCAAAGAATATTATTGATCAATATAAAATTGATCGTTTGGATGAATTAGTAAAAGAAGTTGAAGATACAATCAAAAATAAAGTTTTTAATATTTCTGATTTATTGTCGCATATTCAGCTATCATTGATTAATATTGATATATCTGAAATCAATTCAACATATGAAAAAATTGGTGACACAGCCAACACAATTTTGCAACAAATTCTAAAAAAAGAAGAAAATGATATAGGTGTAGGACTAAAATTAGGATTTCCTGAACTTGATGAAGTACTTTTAGGACTTAATAAGGGTGATTTAATGATTTTAGCAGCTCGGCCAGCAATGGGGAAAACTGCTTTTGCCTTAAATATTGCTAATAATGTTGCTAAAAGAGGGAAAACAGTATTATTTTTTAGCTTAGAAATGTCAAATCCGCAATTAGTTCAAAGAATGATGGCAATTGATTCATCAGTTTCAATTGCAAGATTGAAAATTAAAGATTTAGACATTGAGGATCAAAGAAACTTGATTCACACAGTTGAAGATATGTCAACTTGAAATATCTTTATTAATGACAAAGCAACATTGACAATTTCAGATATATCAACCTTATCAAAACGTTTTGCAAGAAATGCAAAAGTTGATTTAGTAATTATTGATTATTTGCAATTAATTGGTGATGCTTCAAAACGTTCGCAAGAAAATCGACAATTAGAAGTAGCAAAAATTTCGCGTTCATTAAAGCAATTAGGCCGTGAATTAGAATGTCCAATTATTGCATTGAGTCAATTAAGTCGGAATGTTGAAAAACGTGAAGATAAAACTCCTTTAATTTCAGATTTAAGAGAATCAGGAGCAATTGAGCAAGATGCTGACCGGGTTGTTTTTTTACACCGTGATGATTATTATAAAAATAAAAAAAATAATGAACAAGCCCAAAATAATGAAAATGATCAAGAAAAAGTTCAAGCTTCATTAACAAATGTAATTGTGGCAAAAAATCGGCATGGCGCAACAAAAACAATTCAATTACTTTTTGTTCCGGAATATAATCGTTTTATTTATGACAAAGTAGCAAAAGATAAAATTAAAACCCAATTAGATAGTATTAAAAGAACAAAGGAAGATTAGAGATGATGAACAAAGAATTAAAAAAACTCGATAAAAAAATTACCAAAAATAAACTTTCAGCTGAAGCAAAACAAAAACAAAAAGCTGATAAAATGGCAATTCTAAATCCCCAAAAAGTTAACATCTTCAATATTTGAAAAAAATACCCTAAAAAGGTAATGTGGATGTTACTTAGTTCATTTTTATATAATATTGGTCTAACAATTTTTCTAAAAAAAGCTGCAACAATTGCTTCTGGAACTTCGTCATTATCACAAATTATTACTTTTACAGCCCCAGCAACAGCACAATTCTTTGGACTATTTTATGTATTAGTAAACTTACCGCTGATGTTTGCTTTTTGAAAATTAAATCCACGAATGTTTATGGTCTTAACTTATTATTGAATGTTTTTTCAAATCATTGTGCAATTAATTTTTATTGAATATAATGGTCGTGGTTCAAATCCTATTGTTAATTTTATTAATCAAAAAATTTCTTTTTATAATCCAATTGGACAAACAAATTATTATTGGGATCCTTTTGGTTTTGATACCCGTGTTCTTACAAAATTACAAAATGAAGATCCAAATAATATAAGCAATATTCTAAATGTTGCAATGGGCAATGAGGTTGAAGGATTAAGTCAATCAGGTAAAGAAATTGCAATTTATTTACAAAATCAATTTGGTGGAAATGATTTGAAAAATATAGTCGATAATATTGGGGATATTCAACAATCAGTGGGCATAAAAAATATTAATCTTAATAATTTAATTCCACAAATTTTGAATGGAAAAAATCAAACAAAAATTTATGGAATTTATGATGGACAAAATTGACCTGTTATTTTCTATGCGATTCTTGGTGCTCTAACTGAAGGATTTGCTTCAATTATTGCTTGAAGACAAAGAGGTTCAATTGGGGGGTCTTCAGTTATTTCAAACTATATTGCTTATAAAAATAAAAAGCCAGTTGGCAATGCATTCTTATTAGTTTCAATTTGTTTCTCAGCATTTTCAACAATTGTTGTTGGATCTCTTGAATATACAAGAAATATTACTGGACACGTTTGAGATGGAAATTTATTTTTAGTAAGAATTTTAGGTACAATTGCATACTTACTTGTCTTTACAATTTTGGTAAATAAATTTTATCCAAAATATAAAAAAGTAAAAATTGAAATCTATTCAAAATACCCAGAATTAATTGCTGAACAATTTAAGAAAATTAATTATGTGCATCCATTTAATATTTTCAATGGTGTTGGTGGATTTAGTCATAATGAATTTGGTAAAATTGAAACAGTTGCTTTATTTTTTGAAAGAGATATTATTTTGGAAGAAGTCAAAAAAGTTGATAAAAGTGCATGAATAACAATTTCAAGTATTCATGGTATATCTGGTCAATTTGATACATCGTTTGTTGATTAAGGGTCTTTTTAAAAAAGCCTCTTTTTTTATTAAGTTTGGTTACAAATTCAAATTTAGTTGTTAAAAAACCTTATAATTTTATATATTTTTATTTAGGAGCAAAATGTCTAAGAAAATAATTTTGGGAATGAGTGGTGGTGTTGATTCAAGTGTTTGTGCATATTTGTTGCTAAAGCAAGGGTATGATGTTGAAGGACTTTTCATGCGCAATTGAGATTCATTTTTAAACCATGATTTTTTAGGAAATGAAGATTTAAAAAATGATATTTGTCCCCAAGAACAAGATTATTTAGATGCAAAAAATGTTGCTAATCAACTTGGAATTAAATTGCACCGCGTTGATTTTGTAAAAGAATATTGGGATAATGTTTTTCAATATTTAATCAATGAATACAAAGTTGGTCGTACACCAAATCCAGATATTTTTTGTAACAAATATATCAAATTTAAAGCTTTTGCTGATTATGCTTTTGATCATTTAAATGCTGATTATATTGCTATGGGTCATTATGCTAAGACAGTTGATGGGGAATTATTTAAAGCAAAAGATGATTCTAAAGACCAATCATATTTTTTAGCACAACTAAGTAATGAACAACTAAAAAAAACAATTTTTCCTTTAGCAAATTTAACAAAAAAAGAAGTCAGAGAAATTGCAAATAAATTAAATTTAGCTACAGCACAAAAAAAAGATTCAACAGGTATTTGTTTTATTGGTGAACGTAATTTTGCAAAGTTTTTAGAAAATTATATTCCAGCGCAACCAGGGAATATTATTGATATTCATTCTAAAAAAATTGTTGGAAATCATTTTGGAGCAATGTATTACACAATTGGTCAAAGAAAAGGCCTAAATTTGGGTGGATTTGCAAAACCATATTTTGTTGTGGGGCACGACATTGCAAAAAAAATTATTTATGTTGCCAATGATGATCATCCTGAATATTTATTATCAGACAAATTAATTGGAATTAATTGAAATTTAATTGCAAAAGAATATGGTCAAACAAATCTAAGTGCAAAATTTCGTTATCGCCAAAAAGATATTCCTTGTGAAATTAGAATTTTAGAAACAAATCAAATTGAAGTTACATACCCTGCAACTGAAGCAGTCACACCCGGTCAAGAAGTTGTAATTTATGAAAACAATAAGGTTATTGGCGCCGCAATCATTGATCAAGTTTTTTTCAAAAACACCAAAAAAGATTATTTATAAAGTCTAGATTAAGGAGAAAAAATAATGCTTTCATCAAAAGAAATTAGGCAAATGTGATTAGATTTTTTTGCTTCAAAAAATCATTTAGTTATTGAATCAAAATCATTAATTCCCCAAAATGATCCCTCACTTTTATGAATAAATTCTGGTGTTGCTACTTTAAAAGATTATTTTAGTGGCAAAAAAGTTCCTCCAGCAAAAAGACTAACTAATTCTCAGCGTTCAATTCGAACAAATGATATCGAAAATGTTGGGGTGACTTCAAGACATCATACTTTTTTTGAAATGCTTGGTAATTTCTCAATTGGTGACTATTTTAAAAATGAAGCAATTGCATTTGCATATGAATTTATTTTTGATGTTCTAAAATTAGAAAAAGAAAAAATTTATATTACATATTTTGAAAAAGATCTTGATACATATCAAAAATGAATTGATTTAGGAATTGATAAAACACATCTAATTAAGGGTTCAAAAGAACAAAATTTTTGGGATGTTGGTCAAGGACCTTGTGGACCAGATACAGAAATTTTTTATGACCGTGGAGAAAAATACGATTCGCGGGGAATTGAGTTATTAAAAAATGATCTTGAAAATGATCGCTATATTGAAATTTGAAACATTGTTTTTTCACAATTTAATAATGATGGGGAAAACAATTACACAGAATTAGCAACAAAAAATATTGATACTGGGGCGGGTTTAGAAAGAATTGTTTCAATTATGCAAGATGCTCCGACAAATTTCGATACAGATTTATTTTTACCAATTATTAAAGAAGTTGAAAAATTAACAAAATTTCATTATGATATTAATAATTATTTTGTCAAGAATCCAGCCCAAACTAAAATCAATACATTATTTAAAATTATTGCTGACCATATTCGGGCAAGTGTAAATGCAATTGGTGATGGTGTTAAACCATCCAATGTTGGAAGAGGCTATATTATTCGGCGTTTAATAAGAAGATCCTACCGCTCAGGAATCTCGCTTGGAATTGAAGAAAAAGCTTTCTTGTATAAATTAGTTGCCGCTGTGAAAAATTCTTTAATTTATGATTTTGATGTTAATGAAGTAACAAAAGTAATTAAGGAAGAAGAAGAGATATTTGCTAAAACAATTCAAGATGGTGAAAAGCTTTTAGAAAATGAACTTGAAAAAAATGGTTTCATTGATGCAAAAACAGCGTTTAAAATGTTTGACACATATGGTTTTCCAATTGAATTAACAAAAGAGATTCTTAAAGAAAAAAATATTGAAATTAATCTAAATGAATTTCAAGAATATTTAAAAAAACACCAAGAAAAATCACGAGCAAATACTGAAGTTGGAATGCAAAAAGTAATTAATTCATTATCATTAGTTCCAAATAAAGTCTCAGAATTTATTGGTTATGATTTTTTAGAATCAAAATCAAAAATTTTGTATTTATTAAATGAAGAAGAAAAAATTAAACAAACAACTTCAGATAATGATCTCTCTTATTTAATTTTGGATAAAACTCCTTTTTATGCAACAAGTGGGGGTCAAAATCATGATTTTGGCTATATGTTGCAAAATAATAATTACATTGAAGTTTTAGATGTTTTTAAAGATAAATTTTGAAACCATGTGCATGTTGTTAAAGGGAAAATTAATCAAGAAGATGCAATTACTTGCTATGTTGATGCTTATAAACGAATTAATTATGCAAGAAATCACAGTTCAACACACATTATGTTTCATGCATTGAGAAAAACATATCAAAACGATGTAATCGAGCAATTAGGTTCAAATATTCATTTTGATCACTTTACATTTGATTTTGGTTTGGACCATCGTCCAACAAAAACTGAAATTAAAAATATTGAGAATATCATGAATGATTACATTGCTATGCATGCAAAAAGAAATTATATTATTACTTCTGTTAAAAAAGCTCAAGAGTTAGGAGCTTATATGACAATTGCAGAATCAGAATATCATGATGCAAATAGTGTTCGTGTTGTTGAGTTTGAAGGAATTACAAAAGATCTTTGTGGTGGGACCCATGTTGAAAATTCATCGATAATTGAAAATTTCAAAATTGTTTCAGTTGATTCAAAAGGAAGTGGAATTTATCGTTTGAGAGTTATTACATCAAATGAATTTGTTAATTCATATTTAGAAAATGAAATAAAAGCAAAACAAGAACTACTAGAAAATTTAATTAGAAACAACCAACAACTAAAAGCTGACTATGTAATTTCATTTGAAAAATCAATTCCTAAATCAGTTAAAAATAAAGAAGAACTTTTAGAAGCTTATGAACAAATTGAGCACCAAATTCGAGAAGATTATAAAAAAATTCTGAAAGAAAAAAATAATCAAATCATTGATGTTAGTTTGTATCAATCCCAATTAGTTAATGACAAAAAAATCTTTTTTGTTTTTGAAAATGAAATTAATAATTTAAGAAAAATTACAATTGAGTTGCGTGAAAAAAACCCTGATGCAATCATTTTTGGTTTGATTGAAACAAAAAATAACAATTACTTTTTAATTCTTAATTCAATCAAGTTTGATACTTCCTTAATTTTTAAAAATATTCTTAATAAATTTGATGGTAAAGGTGGGGGAAATCAAAAAGTAAGTCAAGGATCGATTGCAACAAATTTAGCAAAAAATCAATTAATTGATGTCCTTAAGGAATTAATTTAATGCGCAAATTAGCTTTAGATTTAGGGACAAAAACATGTGGATTTGCAATTAGTGATTTAAATGCTTCAATTTCATTTGCGCTTGAAACATTAAAGTTTGAAGAATGACATTTTATTGATGTGATTAAAAAAATTGAATTTTTTTTGTATGAAAGTCAATATAAAAATGAAATTGACTGCATTGTTTTGGGATATCCTTTGCGAATGGATTTATCTAAAAGTCCGCGCACATTTATGGTTGAAAAATTTAAAAAACGTTTAGAAGCAATCATTCCAATTGAAATTGTTTTGCAAGACGAAAGACAAAGTACAATTGCTGCTGAAAATATTTTATTTGAAGCAGGATTAAATGGGAAGCAAAGAAAACAAAAAAAAGATGCGCTAGCAGCACAAATAATCTTAGAAGATTTTTTAAAAAAGGAGTCAAACAAATAATGACTGAAGAACAAAAAGAGTTAAAGAAATTAAATAAAATTAATATTTATTCTCAAGATCGTGAAATTATTTTGGATGATAATAGTAAATTATATGTTGTTTTTGAAATAGAAGAAAATGGCGAAGATTTTTTAGTCTTAACAGATAAAGAGGCTTTTATTTTTGCTAAAATCGAAAACGACAAATTAGTTGAAATTAAGGATGAAGCTATCATTGAGATTTTACTTGATTTATTTGACCAATTTCTTGAAGAAAATGAATTGGTTGATGAAAATGGCAAGAGCTTAATGGAACATTTTTTTGATGAACCAAACTAACAAAAATGTACTTAATTTTTGGATATTTAAATGCTAAAATTTTCTTATAAAGCTTCAATTTTTAATAATACAAGTAAATTATCACCAAACACAAGAATTGGTTTAATTATTTCGATTTTTGTTGCCTTAGGAATTGCAATTATTGTTTTAGTTTTAAGTCTTTGATATAAAAAAAGAGTCTCTAAAAAATATTTATTATTAAATGAAGAAACTGAAATTGCAAAGCTAGGAGAAAAAAATCCAAATTTTGGAATTGTTTTAGATGGAATTAAAAACTTTTATCAAGATAGTCTAAATGATTTTTTTACTTGCTTTGTGATTAATACAATTTATTTGAATGATTATGAAAAGATTTATTTAGAAAATAATAATAACTACTTAGCACTTTCAATTACTAATTTAGCAAAAAAAGAAGTATCTTGAAATGGCAAAGAAGATTTTAATCTTAACAATGAATTAAAAAATCAATTTCCAGATCTAGATTTTTCTTTGATAAAAAATGTTGATAAACTAAATGATTTTGCTGATTTAATTGTGCTTTTAGACTTAAAAAATCAAGATCTAAAAGAAGTTATTGCTAAAAAAATTCCTTTTTTAAAAGATTCAGGAATGATGATTATTGAAAATAATAAACAAGAAAAAATTAAAAAAATTCAAGAAATTGCGAGATTTTTTGATTTACGATATGAAACATTAAAATTCAAAAATAAAAATGTTATACTTTTAGCAAAAAATAATATTAAAGAAATTATTGAGAAAGAAAATTAAACTTATGGAAGATAAAAAAAATTATTTAACAAAAGAAGGGTTTGAGCAATACAAAAAACGGCTAATTTATTTACAAGAAGAAGCAAGACCGGCTGTTATTGAAGAAATTAAAGAAGCAAGAAATCAAGGGGATTTATCAGAAAATGCCGAATATGATGCAGCACGGGACAAACAAGCTGCAATCGAAAATGAAATTTTGGAAATTCAACATATCTTAGAAAATGTCATTTTAATTGATGAAGATACATCAGGGTCAAATATTGTTCGAATTGGTTCAACAGTCAAGTTATTGAGTCTAACATCAAAAACTGTTTTTACAGCGACAATTGTTGGTGCACTTGATGCTGATCCATTTAATGGCAAAATCTCTAATTCATCTCCTTTAGCCAAAGCAATCTTAAATCATAAGGTTGATGAAGTTGTTGAGGTTGATGCGCCAAAAAAATATAAAGTTCGAATTGAATCAATTATGTAAAATAATTTTAAATATTATTAATTTATGCTTTTTATAACATTAAATTCGATGTTGTCAATTATATAAAAATATAAACGTTAGAATATGACTAGAAAATAGTCATATTTTTTTATCTTTTTTATTTATCCTAAAAAATTAAGATTTATTATAAATATTTATTATATTACTTAATAAATCACTAAAATTTCATTGGCCTCGTAAGCAAACTAAAAAAATTAATTTATTTTTAATTAATCAAAAATATTTCCTATATAATTAAGCAGTACCTTTTTTGAATTAGTTTTATTTTCTTAGGTTACAAACATTACAAATAATAAAAATTTTATTTTTTTATTTAAAATAAAAAATTATTTAATGTATAATTGTTACTTGTAAATACTTCTTAATTTTAATAAAAAGTGTTTTATGATAGTTCTTTGAAAACTGGATACAAATACCATAACGTCAATTTTAATTTCAATAATTGAAATAATTTTAGATAATAATAAAATAACCAAATCAAATTTTAATTTTTAAGAGTTTGATCCTGGCTCAGGATGAACGCTGGCTGTGTGCCTAATACATGCATGTCGAGCGAGGTTTTTTAAACCTAGCGGCGAATGGGTGAGTAACACGTGCTTAATCTACCCTTTAGATTGGAATACCCAATGGAAACATTGGCTAATGCCGGATACGCATAAAATCGCATGATTTTGTTGTGAAAGGAGCCTTTAAAGCTCCACTAGAGGATGAGGGTGCGGAACATTAGTTAGTTGGTAGGGTAATGGCCTACCAAGACTATGATGTTTAGCCGGGTCGAGAGACTGAACGGCCACATTGGGACTGAGATACGGCCCAAACTCCTACGGGAGGCAGCAGTAGGGAATATTCCACAATGAGCGAAAGCTTGATGGAGCGACACAGCGTGCACGATGAAGGTCTTCGGATTGTAAAGTGCTGTTATAGGGAAAGAAAACTTGGTTGAGGAAATGCTTCCAAGCTGACGGTACCCTGTCAGAAAGCGATGGCTAACTATGTGCCAGCAGCCGCGGTAATACATAGGTCGCAAGCGTTATCCGGAATTATTGGGCGTAAAGCGTTTGTAGGCTGTTTATTAAGTCTGGAGTTAAATCCCAGGGCTCAACCCTGGTTCGCTTTGGATACTGGTAAACTAGAGTTGGATAGAGGTAAGCGGAATTCCATGTGAAGCGGTGAAATGCGTAGATATATGGAAGAACACCAAAGGCGAAGGCAGCTTACTGGGTCTATACTGACGCTGAGGGACGAAAGCGTGGGGAGCAAACAGGATTAGATACCCTGGTAGTCCACGCCGTAAACGATGATCATTAGTCGGTGGAGAATTCACTGACGCAGCTAACGCATTAAATGATCCGCCTGAGTAGTATGCTCGCAAGAGTGAAACTTAAAGGAATTGACGGGGACCCGCACAAGCGGTGGAGCATGTGGTTTAATTTGAAGATACGCGGAGAACCTTACCCACTCTTGACATCCTTCGCAAAGCTATAGAGATATAGTCGAGGTTAACGGAGTGACAGATGGTGCATGGTTGTCGTCAGCTCGTGTCGTGAGATGTTTGGTCAAGTCCTGCAACGAGCGCAACCCCTATCTTTAGTTACTAACGAGTCATGTCGAGGACTCTAGAGATACTGCCTGGGTAACTGGGAGGAAGGTGGGGATGACGTCAAATCATCATGCCTCTTACGAGTGGGGCAACACACGTGCTACAATGGTCGGTACAAAGAGAAGCAATATGGCGACATGGAGCAAATCTCAAAAAACCGATCTCAGTTCGGATTGGAGTCTGCAATTCGACTCCATGAAGTCGGAATCGCTAGTAATCGCAGATCAGCTACGCTGCGGTGAATACGTTCTCGGGTCTTGTACACACCGCCCGTCACACCATGGGAGCTGGTAATACCCGAAGTCGGTTAGCTAACCTCGGAGGCGACCGCCTAAGGTAGGACTGGTGACTGGGGTGAAGTCGTAACAAGGTATCCCTACGAGAACGTGGGGATGGATCACCTCCTTTCAACGGAGAGTACACATACTTTTGTTATGGAGAAATGATTTGTATCCAGTTTTGAGAGATCTATCTCTCTTTTTGTTCTTTGAAAACTGAATATCGACATTGAAAAATTAAATTATTAATATTTCAAAGTTTAGATCAACCTATAGAATATATCATACAAAAGACAAACAATAGGTCTTATACAACTATTAAACAAGATAAGAGTTTTTGGTGGATGCCTTGGGTCTGAAAGTCGATGAAGGACGTGATTACCTGCGATAAGCCTCGGTTAGCTGGAAATAAGCTTTGACCCGGGGATTTCCGAATGGGGAAACCCAATTGAGCTAATCCTCAATTATCATTTTGATGAATCAAATAGTCAAATGAAGAGACACGCTGTGAATTGAAACATCTCAGTAGCAGCAGGAAAAGAAAATAAAGAATGATTCCCTCAGTAGTGGCGAGCGAAAGGGGAACAGCCCAAACCAACATTCGTTGTTGGGGTTATAGGACTACATTTTAAGAGTTTTAAAAAATTTAGACATAGCAGAATAAGTTGGAATGCTTAAACAAAGAGGGTGAAATTCCCGTAAGCAAAATGGCTAAATCTCTTTGTAGTATCCTGAGTAGGGCGGGGCACGTGAAACCCTGTCTGAATTTGCCAGGACCACCTGGTAAGGCTAAATACTAATCAGACACCGATAGTGAACTAGTACCGTGAGGGAAAGGTGAAAAGAACCCCGAGAGGGGAGTGAAATAGATCCTGAAACCAATTACTTACAGTTAGTCAGAGCCCGTTAATGGGTGATGGCGTACATCTTGCAGAATGGACCGGCGAGTTATGTCAACATGCGAGGTTAAGTGGAATAAAGCGAAGCCGTAGAGAAATCGAGTCTTAAGAGGGCGCAAAAATTAGTATGTTGATATAGACCCGAAACCAGGTGATCTACCCATGAGCAGGTTGAAACTTAGGTAACACTAAGTGGAGGACCGAACCGTAGTACGCTAAAAAGTGCCCGGATGACTTGTGGGTAGGGGTGAAATTCCAATCGAACTTGGAGATAGCTGGTTCTCTCCGAAATAGCTTTAGGGCTAGCGTGTAGTGTTAAGTGATGGGGGTAGAGCACTGAATATGGAATGGCGGCGCCTAGCTGTACTGACTATAATCAAACTCCGAATACTATCATGAATTACTATGCAGTCGGTACATCGGTGATAACGTCGATGCACGCGAGGGGAACAACCCAGATCGTCAGCTAAGGTCCCAAAATTGTGTTAAGTGAGAAAGGTTGTGGAGTTTCTTAAACAGCTAGGATGTTGGCTTAGAAGCAGCCATCGTTTAAAGAGTGCGTAATAGCTCACTAGTCGAGAGACTCTGTGCCGATAATTCAACGGGACTAAAACACAATACCGAAGCTACGGGCATATAAAAATGCGTTAGGAGAGCGTTGTAAGGGCATTGAAGCCAGACTGTGAAGACTGGTGGAGCGCTTACAAGTGAGAATGCCGGTATGAGTAACGATTCAGAGTGAGAATCTCTGACGCCTATTGGGGAAGGTTTCCTGGGCAAGGTTCGTCCACCCAGGGTTAGTCGGGTCCTAAGACGAGGCCGAAAGGCGTAGCCGATGGACAACAGGTTAATATTCCTGTACTTTCTATAAATGTGATGGAGTGACGGGGGAGGATAGTACTACCACTTATTGGATTGTGGGGTAAATAACAACTGGGTTATGTAGGCAAATCCGCATAATTTTAACCGGGAGTTATGATGCATAGCAAAAGGGCGACCAAGTAGCGAATTGGATGATTCCATACCTCTTAAAAAAGCTTCTAACATAAAGTTTATATGAAACCCGTACCAAGAACGGACACACGTCCCCAAGATGAGTATTCTAAGGCGAGCGAGAAAACCAATGTCAAGGAACTCTGCAAATTCATCCCGTAAGTTCGCAAGAAGGGATGCCCACCCTAAAAAGTGGGCCGCAGTGAATAGTAAGGGGGAACTGTTTATCAAAAACACAGCTCTATGCTAAGTCGTAAGACGATGTATATGGGGTGACTCCTGCCCAGTGCCCGAAGGTTAAGCAAAGGTGTTAGCATTTGCGAAGCATTGATGTGAAGCCCGGGTGAACGGCGGCCGTAACTATAACGGTCCTAAGGTAGCGAAATTCCTTGTCGGCTAAATACTGACCTGCACGAAAGGAGTAATTATCTCTTAACTGTCTCGACATTGGACTCGGTGAAATTATGGTTCCGGCGAAGACGCCGGAGACCCGCATCTAGACGAAAAGACCCCGTGGAGCTTTACTATAACTTCATATTGGAGTTTGATTTAACTTGTGTAGGATAGGTGGGAGACTATGATGCTTAAACGCTAGTTTAAGAAGAGTCGCCGTTGAAATACCACCCTTGTTAAATTGAACTTCTAACTTGTTACCATTACCTGGTAAGAGGACAGTGTGTGGTGGGTAGTTTGACTGGGGCGGTCGCCTCCTAAAAGGTAACGGAGGCGTTCAAAGTTACACTCAATACGGTCAGAAACCGTATCAGAGAGCATAAAGGTAGAAGTGTGATTGACTGTGAGACCTACAAGTCGAGCAGGTGCGAAAGCAGGACTTAGTGATCCGGCGGTTCTTTGTGGAAAGGCCGTCGCTCAACGGATAAAAGCTACCCCGGGGATAACAGGCTTATCTTTCCCAAGAGATCACATCGACGGGAAGGTTTGGCACCTCGATGTCGGCTCATCGCATCCTGGAGCTGGAGTCGGTTCCAAGGGTTGGGCTGTTCGCCCATTAAAGCGGTACGCGAGCTGGGTTCAAAACGTCGTGAGACAGTTTGGTTCCTATCTGATGTGGGCGTTGGAATATTGATGAGAGCTACTCTTAGTACGAGAGGACCGGAGTGGACGTACCGATGGTGTTCCAGTTGTTTTGCCAAAAGCATAGCTGGGTAGCCAAGTACGGCAGGGATAACCGCTGAAAGCATCTAAGCGGGAAGCCCCCTCAAAGATGAGTATTCCCTATTAAATTCCTTATAGACTATGAGGTTGATAGGCTGGAGGTGTAAGTATAGCAATATATTCAGCTGACCAGTACTAATAAATTGATTGGTTTAATAGTGATTCTATAGAAGTAATCTAAAAAAAAGTGCGATATTCAGTTTTCAAAGAAACAAAAATAAGAGTCTTAATCGACTCTTTTTATTTTAAATTTAGTATAAAAAGATTTAAAATTTAAATTGAACTTGTTTTTTAAAATTAATTAACAAAATTCTTTTAATCTATTTATAAATTATGTATTTTTTAATTTAAAAATTAAATAAGAAGTTTAATAATTTTTAAGAAAATTTCTTATTTATAGCACTAAAAAAACAAAAAAAGTTTCTTATTAAAAGAAAGGATTGCATGACTAATAAAAGTATTAAAAAAATTGTTTTTAGTTTTGATTTATTATTAAACATTGTTCTTATTTTGGCATTATTTTTTATTGGTTTTTATTTTCTTTGAACAAAAAATTATAATCAGCAATTTGATTCCTTACCAAAAACACCACAAAGACATATAAGATATCTGAATTGAAAATATCTTTACCCAGTTTCTTTTTCATTAATATATTTTTCTTTATTTCTTATCTATGTCACTAAATTTTTTATTCTTATAAGCAATAAAAATGGCTTTTTAAAAAGTTTTTTTGCAATCTTTTTTATTAATAAATTGCAGCTTTACAACAAAAATCCAAAGATTAATAAGAAAAATTCAATTGCCTTTTTGTCATCTTAAATTTAGCTTTAATTTCCATTATTATTTCAGCAGTTTTTAATGTCATCGCAGACAGAGTGCATTGAAGTTTCATTGTATTTTTTCTTTATTTTGTTACAATTATGTTACTTTATATTCCACTAATAATTTATTTTTCTCAAAAAAATTCTTTTACAAAAAATATGAATTAAAAACAAAATCACCATGTATTTTAAAAAGGAATGCATGCTGTTTTTTTATTAATTCAGATATAAAAAATAATTGATTTTAATTTGTTACAATTTATGCATACTTAAATTTTAAAAAAAAGGTTTTCTTATGGATAAAAAAGAACAATTTAAAAATCGTTTAATTAAATATATGAATATTGAAGCTATGTCGCGTTATGAAGAACCCGTCGTAAATGAACTTAAAGACGAATTAAAAAGTCTTGATTTTGAAATAAGTCGTGATAATTTGGGTTCAGTTATTTTTAGAAAAAAATCAAAAAATCCAAATCCAATTCGCATCATGATTGCTGCACATATGGATGAAGTTGGTTTTATTGTGCGTAATATTGATAAAAAAGGACAATTATTTTTATCTCCAGTTGGAGGAATTTGACCTTCTTCTGTGATTGGAACAAAAGCGAAATTAGTAACTGATGAAAACAAAACTTTTTTTGGTGTATTTGGACATACAAGTATTCATATTATGCAAGAAAGCGAAATATCAAAAGCAATTACTAATAATGAATTATATGCTGATTTTGGGTTTAAATCTGAGGAAGATGCAATTTCACAAGGTGCTGGTGTTGGTGATTTAGTTTATATGTCAGGTGAAACGATTTTCTTTAATGACCCTAACTTAATTGGGGGCAAAGCAATGGATAATCGGGCAGGAGTCACGGTGTTAGAATATGTTGCAAAAGAAATTGCAACTAAAAATTTAGATGTTGAATTATATCTAGTTGGAACAGCGCAAGAAGAAGTTGGAACAAGAGGCGCCAGAACAAGTGTTTCGTTAATTAAACCTCAAATTGCAATTGCTTTGGATACTTGTGCTTCACATGATACCCCAAATACAATTCCTGGAAATACAAGCTTATATAAGGGTGCTGCATTAAGAATTAAGGATCGCGGAACAATGATGGATCCAAAATTAGTAAAAGTTTTTCAAAATATTGCAAAAAAATATCAAATTCCAACCTATAAATTTGTTGCGATGGGTGGTGGTACTGATGCTCATGAACTACAATTTGCCCACGGTGGCGCAGCAACACTAACAATTTCACTTCCGCAAAGATATTTACATAGTCCAATTGGTGTTTGTGCAATTTCAGATTTAATTGCAGCCGGGGATTTATTAATTCATTTTCTTGAAGATTTTAATGAAGCAACATGAAAAGAAATTAAATATAACTAAAAAATTTAAAAATGCAGAATTTCAAACTAGAAATCCCGCATTTTTTTATTATTTTTTAAGAGAAATAGCTTACAAAATTAATATTTTTCTTCAATCCGTTTATAATTCTTTTTATTTTTTGCCATGTAAGCAGCAATTATTTCATGTTCCGTAATATTAATTAATTGTCCCAAACCCAAATAAGCCTCATATGCTTTCGTGACATTTTCTTGATTTTTTTGTGCGATTAGATTAGTAAATAATTTATAAGTGTGCCCAAGTTGTAAAACAAAATTTTTATATTTTATTTTTGGATTTAGTTGTGATGAAACTGAAAGCGGATATGCAATGCTTGTAATAAAATGAATCCCATCAGCATATTCTTCAAGAATTTTTGCTCGATCGGTTTGTTTATTCTTTTTTCAATATTTAAAAGATTTGACTTCATTTGCGAATTCACCAAGTTCGACCAAAAGCGCAATCACAATTTTTTTATCAAAGAAAACTTTTTCTTTTTTTGTAATTGACGCAGCAAAAACTTTGTCTAAAATCTTTTGGGCTTCAAATATTTCTTCTAAATTCATAATTAAATATTATATGTGATATCTTTTTTTAATTAATAAAAGAAACTTTTTTTATTTTTCAAACAAAAAATCAAACTTTTCTTGAAGCAGTTTTTAAAAATATATTTTATAATTTATATGCTAATTTAAGATTAATAAAAAAAATGCTCCAGTGGCGAAATGGCAGACGCAGTTGACTCAAAATCAACCGGTTAAAAGCCGTGCTGGTTCAAGTCCAGTCTGGAGCACCAAATAATTTTTAAAAAAATTACCAAATTTAAAATATTTTTTTAGCCAAATACTTATTTCAAACTCTTGCGAAATAAGTATTTTTGTTTATAATTTATAGTTATTAGTCGCAATTTAATCTTGATAAAGGAATTAAAAGCATAAAATGAATAACCGCAAAAACGAATTAAAAAAACTTAAAAAGTATGAATTATATTCAAGTTGATATCTAATTTTGTTATTAACTGCAATTTTTGCCACTTGATTATTAGTTATTTATATTGTTGCAATTTTTCAAAATAAATATGCGCATGATGATTCATTTAGATTAATTAATGACATTGTTGTAAGTGTTGTAACAGGTTTAATTTCAGGAAGGTTAACGATACTTTTTGCCTTTATTTTTTTAGATTTAATCAAACGATCTTATATTAAGGATTATTTCTCTTATTATTCATATTTAAATTCCTTGCGCAACAAAACCAAATATACTTTTTTTAAGGATTCAAAAATTCCTCAAGAACTTTATAAAAAAACAGCAACACAAATGACAAAAACAGAGTTTATTTTCATTGTTGCAAAAATTCTTGATTATTCAATGATGTCACCACATTATCGAAACTTAGTGAATGAAATTAATACCGATTTTGCATTGCATTCATTTTTAACGCCAAATTTTAATAAACAAAAAAGTGTTGCAATTACAAAAATTATCATTCTTGATCTTTTAATTCCGCTAGCAATTGAATCAATTTTACTTTTGTTAATTATTTTTGTGCACCAAAAACAAATTTTAGACCATGTAATTTCAGTTTCAGCAATCACAAGAATTTTAATTATCTTATTAACAACAATTTTTTCTTTAATGGTTTCAATCACAATTTATGAATTTTATCTTTTAAAAGGAATCAAAAACTACAATAGTTTTAATGACTTTTATTTCCTATCATTTAATAATTTTGAATTTAAATATTTAAATTCATCATTAATTAAAAGATAGTTTTATTGCAAAATTAGTTTGTCAATTCTTGTTGTTTTTGTCAAATTTATAGTAAAATGTATTATGTGAATTACACAATCAAAACTTGAGACTAAAAAAACTACACACTACCAATTAGGTATCTAATTGACGGTGTGTTTTTATTTATGATATAAATTTTGAGGATTAGGAGGATTAGAATAATATAAATAAAAATAGGAAAATAAAATTATTAAAAAAAATAACAAACAAAAGGAAAGGTACAAATAATTCGAATATGAAAAAATCAAATAAGATTTTAATATCAATGGCTTCAGTTGCTGCATTATGTGCATTACCTCTAGTTGCAGCTAGATGTGGTGGATCACAAAAATTCGATCAAAAAAATGATGGAATTTTAAAATTAGCAACAGGTCTATCAGAAACCAATAATCAAGGGGTTGCAATAAAAGGTGTTGTTGAGGAATACAATAAGTGATTAAATTCAGGTTCTGATGAAGAAAAAAAAGGAAGAACAGCAAAAGGATATTTACCAGTTGAACTAGTATTTTTGCCTAATGGATATAATACTGGTCCATTATCAAATAAATTATCTTCTAAAGACCAAAATACATTTTGAAACATCCTTCTTAATTACCCACAAGCAGCCTCAATTTTAGCTCAAAGTGAAATGAATTTAGCATTATCTGATGAGGAATTTGATAATTTAAACTTGGCATCTGTATTTAAAAATACTAACAAACCAATTGCTGGAAACAAAAATCATGAAAAATGAGTTGTTCCATTTGGTGTTTCATCTGAAATGCAATCTGTTAATAAACTTGTACTAGGCAAATTATTAAATGATTTGAAAAGCGAAGTCGATTTAACAATTGAAGAAAAAAATGTCAAAAAGGTTAATGAATATATTGATTATTATTCTAAGTCACCTAAAAAGAACCATATAGATACTGAATGAAATAAAGATAAAGCAAGCGATACAGAAAAAGTAAAAAAAGATATTTTAAGTATGAATATTAAATTAGCAGATGATATTTTTGAATCATATGAAAAATTGATTAAATTCTCTATTGCTGCAAAGAAACTTTTTCCAAAAAATGTGAACCGTCCAATTCTTGGAATTGATTCATTAGCAACCTCAATAAATGTTATGAATGCTTCACAATCAAAAGGTGATTTAAATAAAGGCTATATTACACCATCTGACAAACATGAAGTTACTGGCGGATATGATTATGAGTCATTTCTAGAAAAAAATACTCCTCAAAATAAAGTATTTGAAGATTTATTAAAATTGGTATTTGAAGGAATTAAGGAAGGCGCTATTTGAGTTGGTGGTGGCGGTGCTTATGGATCAAATATTTTAACCAAACATAACATGGCATTAAATATAGGTTCAACAGCAGGCTGACATAACACATTTATAGAAGAAACATCATCAAAAATCTATTTTGTTGATAAAAAAGAAAATGAAATTGATAAAAATAGATACTTTAATTTACATAAACCAGATTCAAATGGCGATGTAATTTCAAAATTTAAAAGATTTGAAGACGGAGACGATAAAATAAATAAAATTTATTCTCATGATTCAAAATCAAAAATTGGAAGATATGACAAGAAGTTTAAATCAAAGAATGAGCAAGATAAATTTTTAAATGAATTGAAAAATAATTTTAATGCTAAATTATTGGAATATGAATATGATGAAAATAATAATTCATTAATTTTAGGAAGAGATTCAAAAGGCACTGTTGTAAATAGTTTTAAACTAGATGATAAGCACAAAGGTAAATTTAAATTACTAGGAAAAATATTTGATGATGATAAAAATTATTCTTTAGTTTTAGATGAAAATTCAATTTCTAATGAAACAATAAGCGGTGATGGACTTCTAAATAAAAATGATGCTGATTGAATTAATTACCCTTTAGTTAATAAAGATGGAGATAAAAAATCAATATTTGCTCAAGGTCCTTCAATGGTATTAATTCATGCCAATGAACCTGAAAATAAAGGAACTAAACTATTTGTAAATTGAATGTTTACACATAATATTCCTGAAATAACCTTAAGAAGAAAAAAATACAGTCAAACATATAAAAATATAAAACCTATTGATGCTTTTAATAGATTTGGAAATTATATTTCACCAACAAACTCATACTTTGCTGATGATAAAAAAGAAGAAACTATAAAAGTACTAAATGAAGCTACAAAACTTGCATTTGAAAGTTTTAATCTAGCAATAAAAGATGCAGATAATTATCAATTAGCAGAAGATGTCTCATCAGTACTATCAGATAAATTAAGAGATTCAATTAGTACAGCTGGTAGAAAAATGGTGGCACAATACACATCAAATACAGCCATTACTTTTGAAGATTTTATGAAACAAATTAGCAATTTATTTAAATAAAATAAATAACAAAAATTAAATAAAAAATAAAAACATACACAAATTTGTGTTGTTTTTATTAAGTAAGGTAAAAAATGAAAAAAAAATTAAGTTTGTTTCTAACAATGCCAATTTTATTTACTCCAATGGCAGCAATTTCATGCTCAAATACTGAGTTTGAAAACTTGAAATTGAATGAAACATTTTTTGGAGTAGAAGATTATCATAAAGTCGGAGAAATATTTAACCAAAAATTTACACGAACTGAAATTGTTAATCGTGAAACAAGAGAAGAAAAAAAAGTTACAAAATCTTTATGAGAAAACTTCAATGCAATTGAAGCAAAAGTAACTAGAGTTGTTGATGGTGATACAATATGATTTAGTGTTGTAAAAGGAAGCATCTCAGATACTCAAGAAAAAATGTTTGAACCAGGTACTGAGTTAAGAATTAGAGTTCCACTTACTGATACATTAGAAGAATATGGGGATGCATCTGAAAGAGAAAAAGGATTAGCAGCTTATGATTCTGCTTTTGCTAGATCTTTGCTACCTGTAGGCACAACTGTCAGATTGATTTCAGATAATTGAGCTTCAGGAAGCTATGATAGAAAAGTTGCTTATATTTTCTTTGGGGAAAATTTTGAAAAACAATTTGATATTGAAATGTTAGCAAATGGTTATACAATGCTAAGAATTTCTGAAAGCGATTTTAAATCATTTGTAACTGATTATAATGAAGAAATTAAGCCAGTTATATCTTCATATTTGGCTTACTATGCAGCAAAAGCTTTCAATGATGGATATACTAAAAAAAGAGGATTTTATCGAACTGAAGGCCATAAAGTTACTATCAATGGTAAAGAAGAGACTCTTAAATTTAAAAATCCACAACAATTTTCTGAAGTTTTTGATGCCCATGGGTCAGCATTAATTTCGGATGCATATCGTTTTCTATATCCATTTAATATTGAAAAACAACATCGAAAACTTTATAATAACCCACAAAATAATATTTATGAATTTTTAAAAACAAAACAAGTAGTAAAAAAATAGTAATTTTTTAAGGAAATAAATATGATAAAAGCAAATAATGGATTAACACAAAGTGATATTCATAGTTTTTCAAAAGAACGTTACCAAGCAAAAAAATCAATTCCTGCGATTGAAGTTAAGGATTTGGTTATTGACTTTGGTGAATCTTTAGCTGTGGATAATGTTTCTTTTATTATTGAAAAAGGAGAGTTAGTTACTTTACTAGGACCCTCTGGTTCAGGGAAAACAACTACACTTAATGCAATTTCTGGTTTACTACGACCAACATCCGGAAAAATATTTTTTTCAGGTGTTGATGTTACTAAGTTCTCACCACAACAAAGAGAACTTGGGTTAGTGTTCCAAAATTATGCTTTATATCCACACATGACTGTGTATGATAATATCGCATTTCCTTTGTTAAATGATAAACACTGAAAAGAAGAAACAATTGAAAAATCAAAATTAGCACAACAAAAAATATTTGAAATAATTTTTAAACATTTTAATATTCCCGAAGAAATAATTTCTGATTCAAGAATGAAACTATATCATTCAATTGATAATCCCAAAGAAACAAAACATTATTTAACGGAATTAAAAACTGAATATAACAACATTATTGATAAAGAATTAAATGATTACAATTTTGTTGTTACTAAAAAAACAGCTCTTTTATCATCACTAACTAAAAATGTTTTAAAAGCAATAAACAATGCTAAAGAAAAAGCAAAAGATGATATTGAAAACTTAAAACAAGAATTAGCAAAACAAATTACAAACATCAAAGAACAAAAAGATGTTGCAATCGCAAATAATCAAGATTTTATAAATTTTGATGAGCAAATTGCGCTTGTAAAAAAAGATTTTAATGCAAAAAAAACTTTAATTAAAAATGAACTTTCAGGGCAAATCAAAGTTTTAAAAGATGCTTATGTGCAAGAATATAACAAAACTAAAGCTGAATACAAAATAAAAGTTGCTGAAGCTAAAAAACTTTTACAAGTTAAAAAACATCAACAAAAACATCATGAATTAAATGACAAGATTAAAAAAATTAAAATGCGGATTAAACTTGTTGAAAAAGAAACCGAAGAAATTTATTCACAAACAATTAAAAGTTTATTAGCTCCAATTTTTGAGCAAAAAAATATTAAATTTTCATGTCCAAAAAAAGCATTAAATGAATTAGTTCTTTTATTACCAAAAGAAATTCAAAACGAAATTAAAATTTTAAGTAAAGATGTTTTAAGTATTGAAGAAGCAATTGTACGGGATGTTTTAGATGTTGCCCAAAAAGTAGAAATTACCAAAAATTTAGGTAAACGTCCAACCCAATTGTCAGGGGGACAACAACAACGGGTAGCAATCGCTAGAGCAATTGTTAAAAAACCAAAAATTCTTTTATTAGACGAACCACTTTCAAACTTGGATGCTAAATTAAGAATTTCAACAAGAAAATGAATTCGTTCAATTCAACAAGAACTAGGAATTACAACAGTCTTTGTTACCCATGACCAAGAAGAAGCAATGTCAATTAGTGACAAAATCATTTGTATGTCAACAGCTAAAGTGCAACAAATTGGCGCACCAATGGATTTATATTTAAAACCAAAAAATGAATTTGTTGCAAAATTCTTAGGAATGCCAGAAATGACTGTTTTTGAAACAGAAGTAAAAAGTGGTTATGCATACTATGGCAATAAAAAATTAACAAAAGTTCCAAAAAACTATAAGAAAAATAAAATTAATTTAGGTTTCCGTGGTGAATCTTTAGTTGAAGATGAAGAAGGAATTATTATTGGAGATATTCGCTTAGTTGAGTATCTTGGTAAAGAAATTCAAGCACAAATCTTTATTGAAAAAATTAATAAAATTGCAAATGTGTTTTTAGGCAAAAAATCAAAATATGAAATTGGTGAAAATGTTAAATTAAGTATCAAAAGAGAAGATCTATATCATATGTTTGATATTGATACAAAGGAAAGAATCTAATGACAACTTATTTTTGAAAAAAATACCGGATTAAAAAAACTGGTGAAGCATTAAGTATTCTAAATACAAGAACACCATTTTGGAAACCATTTGTATTAATGCTGCCATCATTAATTGCCTTATTATTTATGGTCGTAGTTCCTTTCATCTTTGTGATTATTGGTTCATTCCGAGCACCAGCAACATTTACAAGATTTGGTTGATCAATTGATAATTACTATAAAACAACAGGAACTGTTGGGATATTAAATGACCCTAAATTCCAAACTTCATTAGTTAACTCATTGCTATATGCAATTACTGCATTGCCAATTGGTTTAACAATCTCGATTTTAATAAGCACAGCGATTACAATGGTAGTAAGAAAATATGCGCGTGGTTTTTGACAAACAGTTTTCTTTTTACCATATATGACAGGAGCGGTTGCAGTTTCGCTAACATTCACTGCAGTGTTTGGAAGAGCAAGCGAAGGAGCAATCTTACCACTACTATATGGAACATCTAATCGTTGAAATCCATTTTTGGTTATTTTAATTCGGGGTGTTTGAGGTGGATTAGCATTTCAAGTTTTAATTTTAACAACGGCAATGCTATCAGTTAATCCTGACTTATATAAATCATCAGCGATTGATGGTGCTTCACCTTCAAAACAATTCTTTTCAATTACATTACCATCAATTCAAAGAACTCTTTCATTCTTGTTCACAATCGGAATTATTAATGGAATTAAGGTTTTCCCACTTGCTTTATATAACAATGATTCAACCTTGGCTATTGCTGAAAATGGAAGCACATTATTAATTTATATTTTCCAAGCAGTTAGATTTGCATCAAATGGGTATGGAAGAGCAATGGCAGCCTCAGTGTTCCTATTTATTATTGGAATACTACTGTCATATGTACTAAAAAAATCAGTGTCATTAATTTACCAATTAAAAATTAAAATAGGAGAAAGAAATGTTATTAACAAGCTTAAAGCAGAGATACAAAAGAGAAAAATCAGTTTTAAAATCTAAACAAGAACTGATGACAAAACCATACTCAACAACAAATGTATGGGGAAAAATCTTTGAATGATCTTTTAAAATAACAATTTTAACCTTTTTTAGTTTTCTTATTCTTCTTCCATTTTACTTTATGCTTGAACAAGCATTAGTTGACCCAAGATTTTATGAAGGTCAAGGATTCCAAATCGCATGATGACCATTTGACTTTGATAAATTTATTGCTGCAAATAAAGAATTTAGTGGTTTTTTAGGAACAAAATTATTCTTTTCTAATTTCAAAGGTGCAATCCAAGAAGGTTATTTACAATCACTCTTATTTACAGCAGGGTTTGCAACAATTTCAGTGATTGTAAGATTGTTTTTTGCAATCACGTTAGGATATGCTCTTTCAATGAAAAACTGAATGGGAAAAAATGTCTTTTTTGCAATTTTGTTATCATTAATTGTTATTCCTGAAATTACTTTGATTTCATTGCAATATACTTTAGTATCAAAAGCTGGGTGATTAGGAACAAAAAATCCATTGATTTTAATTGCAATGATTGTACCTTTTGCAACTTCAATTTTCAATGCTTACATGTATAGAAATTCATTCGAAGCAATTCCGAATTCAGTTAAAGAATCATCAATGCTTGATGGTGCAAGTGGAGTTAAATATTTCTTTAATATTGCCCTTCCAATGGTAAAAGCAACAACATGAACAGTGATTATTTTAACAGCAATTGCTTCATGAAACTCGTATACATGACCAGCGCTATTATGAGATTCAGCCCCTGGGCCAACAGCAGGTTATTATGCACCAATTAACTTATGATTATTTACCACTGGTAGACATGAAGTTGCTCCTGGACAAATTCAAATTGTTTTATCAGTGAGAATGGCAGCAACAGTTTTAGCTGTCGCTCCAATGATTATTGTTTACTTCATTCTAAGAAATAAAATTATGTCAGCTATTTCAAGACGTGGAACAGCAACAAAAGGATAGAATATGGAATATAAAGATTATAGTTCAATGGCTAATAAATCCAAAACCAAAAGAATTTCAAAAAAACTTTTTCGAGCTTTTTGAATTTTATTAGTTGTGATTATTGGATTGATCTTATTAGCTTTCATGATTTATGGCTTAGTTATTGGAATATACCGAATTTTTGATCAAGATACATTAAGATTATTCACATAAAAAAATAAACAATATCAAGCAAGCAATTCTTTTTAATAAAGATGTTGCTTGTTTTTTATTTAAATCAAGATTTTTAAATTTAATATAAAATATTAAATTATGAAATTTTTTAAATTCCAATCAACAGAAATGCGAATTGCTGAGCATACGCTAAAAAAAATTAATCAACTTGAATCACAAGTTGAACTTTTAAGTGATGATGAATTAAAAAGTAAGACCATTGAGTTTAAAGAAAGACTTAAATTAGGCGAAACACAAGAAGATATTCGCCATGAAGTATTTGCTGTTTCAAGGGAAGCAACCAAAAGAGTTTTAGGTAAAAGACCTTATGATGTTCAAATGCTTGGTGGAATTATTCTTGATCTTGGTTCGGTTGCGGAAATGAAAACAGGGGAAGGGAAAACAATTACTTCAATTGCTCCTGTTTATTTAAATGCTTTAAGTGGACAAAGTGTAATTGTTTCAACCGTAAATGAATATTTAGCAGAACGTGATGCCCATGAAATGGGATTAGTTTTTAAATTTCTTGGACTAAGTGTTGGAATTAATAAAGCACAAATGCCAGCTGATTTAAAAAGGGAAGCTTATGCTTGTGATGTCGTTTATTCTGTGCATTCAGAATTAGGTTTTGATTATTTGCGGGACAATATGGCAATGAGCAAAGAAGAAAAAGTCCAACGCGGTCTTGATTATATTTTGCTTGATGAAGTGGATTCAATTTTAATTGATGAGGCAAAAACTCCTTTGATTATTTCAGGAGGAGATCAAGAAGAAAGTAGTATGTATAACATTGCTGATTTATTTGTTCGCACTCTAAATAGCAATGATTATTTTATTGATGAAGAAACCAAATCAGTTTATTTAACGGATGAAGGAATTGAAAAAGCAAATAAATATTTCAATTTTAAAAACTTATATGATTTAGAAAATTCTGAACTTGTGCACCGGATTCAAAATTCACTAAGAGCACATAAAGTGATGAAATTAGATGTTGAATACATTGTGCGAAATGACAAAATCGAATTAGTTGATTCATTTACTGGTCGGATCATGGAAGGGCGTGCTTATTCAGAAGGGTTGCAACAAGCAATTCAAGCCAAAGAAAGAGTTGAAATTGAATCAGAAACGAAAACTCTAGCAACAATTACTTATCAAAACTTTTTTAGATTATTCAAAAAAATTAGTGGTATGACTGGGACGGCTAAAACTGAAGAAAAAGAATTTATTGATATTTATAATATGCGGGTTAATGTTGTTCCAACCAATAAACCAGTGATTCGAATTGATGACCAAGATGAAATTTATGTTGACATGCATTCAAAATGAAAAGCTGTGACAAAAGAGGTTAAAAGAGCATATGAACGTAAACAACCAATCTTAATTGGAACAGCCCAAGTTGAAGATTCAGAAGTCTTGCATGAATATTTATTAAATGAAGGAATTCCGCATACTGTTTTAAATGCTAAGCAAGATGCTTCTGAGGCTGATATTATTTCCAAAGCAGGTGAAGCTGGAGCTGTAACAATTGCAACAAATATGGCCGGTCGGGGAACTGATATTAAACCATCAAAAGAAGCAATTGCCAATGGCGGATTATATGTCTTGGGAACCGAAAAAGCTGAATCGCGTCGGATTGATAATCAATTAAAAGGGCGTTCAGGGCGTCAAGGTGATATTGGATATACAAAATTCTTTTTATCTTTGGATGATCAACTAATTTTGAGATTTTCAATTCAAGACCAATGAAAAGAGCTTTTTAAAGAATATGGTTCAGATCCAATTCCAGGTAAAGCAATTAAATCAGCTTTTTTAAGAGCACAAAAGAAGATTGAAGGATTTAATTACGATAACCGTAAAAGCGTTTTAAATTTTGATGACGTTATTCGTCAACAACGCGATTTAATTTATGAACAACGCGATTTAATTTTAAATCGTGATGATCTTGGTTCAATTATTCATAAGATGTTCCAAGTTGCTGTTAAACAAATTGTTAATAATCCTTATTTTGTAAGAAAAACAGATACGATTGATTTTGAGGCTTTTGTTGATTATTTGAATAAAAACTTTATGATTTTGACAAAACATCAATTTAGCATTGATGAGCTTAAAAAGATGGATAAAGAAGATTTAATTGCTTATATTATTGCAATTTGAAATAAAGAATACGACCAATTGAGACAAAATATCATTGACAAATACGGAATTTCATCATTAATTAAATCTGAGCGAAATATTATTTTAAATGTTTTTGATGCCGGATGACAAGATCATATTAATGTTATGGACAAATTACGTCGTAGTACGCATTTAGTGCAATATGCCCAAAAAAATCCATATCAAATCTACACAAAATTAGGTTCAAAAAAATTTAAAGAATTAACAAACCGGATTGCAATGGAATGTAGTGTTAATTTATTAAACAACTATGAAGCACTTCCGGCCAATAATGCGGACTTTGATTTCCCGTTTGTAAGCAATTTTACTTCTGAAAACAAGTTTGAACAAGGGATTGAAAACTTAAATGAATTTGTCAATTTTTTATTAGAATCAGAAAAAAAACATCTGCTTGAAAAAAATCAATCAGAAGAAGAAATTACTGAAATTTTAAAAACTAAAAAAGAAGAAATTTTAAGAGAATTTAAGTTTAAACTTGATTCATTATTACAAAAACAGGACCAAAAAAAATAGAAGTTTGATTGCTTATCTTACTTCTATTTTTTATTTATAATCTCAAAAATTATTTAAATAAAAATCAACTGTTTTTTCTAAAAGTTCACGTTCATTTTCATGTGTTATTCGGTTGACAATTGCTTCTTTGATATTGACTCATTCCACAACATCAATTTCACCAATTTGTTTTTTTAAATCAAAATTTTTTGGTCTTGCTAAGAAATATATTACATCTTTTGTTGCATTGGAAAATGGTGAGTAATTTATTGTTTCCTTAAAACCATCCAAAATTTCAATATCAACATTTGTTTCCTCTTTAACTTCTCTAATCGCAGTTTCTTCTTCAGTTTCGTTTTCTTCAACATGCCCCTTTGGAAAACCCCAATGTCCAGCGGTGTGCTGAACTAATAAGACATATAATTTTGATTCAACATTATTTAAAACAATTGCACCACATGATTTTACATATTTCATATCCCACCTCTATTTTTGATAAAAATATTTATCGCTACAATTGTAATTATATTTAAAATTAAAAGAGAATTTGCAATAAGATAAATTATTTTGATACTTGCAAAAAGTTTTTGATTTTGTAACGTAAGTTGCTCATTTTCTGCATTTAAATATTTAATTATATTTTGATGCGTAACATTTAAAGAAAAAACTAAAACAAGAAACAGTAGCATAATAACAATTAAGCCAATAACAAATCAAAAAATTATTTTTAATAGTTTTTGATGTTGCAAGGAATTTCTTTCTTTATAAATTGCAAAAAAACTAAAAATACTAAAAAACACAATAATTATTGTTAAAACAATTAAAATTATGATTCCAATAAAAATATTTCGATTGATTTTAGGATTTAAAAAACTAATTCCTATGATTGAAAAGATTGCAACAAATAAAGAAATGATTGTCAGTATAAAAAATGTTAAAAAATTTCTTTGATGGATATTACTAATAATTTTATCGACCTTATTCATAACAAAAATTATATAGATAAAAAAACTAATTTGTTTTAATCAAAATTGGATTCAAATTAATAAAATTTAAAAAATTATCTTTAAATTTTTTGCATCCTTAATTTTGGTAAAATATAAATATATTTTAGGGAGGTATAATGACGTTTGAAAAAAAATATTTAGCATTATATCGACAATATCGTCCAAAAACATTTGATGATGTTTATGGTCAAAAACATATTATTGAATCATTAAAAAATATTATTAGAGAAAATAAATTGACACATGCTTATTTATTTTGCGGTCCACATGGAAATGGAAAAACATCAACTGCAAAAATTTTTGCCAATGCAATTAATTGTGAACATCGGTTCAATGAAAATCCTTGTGATTTATGTATTAAAAATATTAATCAAAATATTGATATTATTGAAATTGATGCAGCTTCAAATACAGGAATTGATGATATCCGCGAATTAAAAGAAAAAATCAAGCATCTTCCAACGCATGGCAAATATAAAATATATATTATTGATGAAGTTCATATGCTTTCAAAAAGTGCATTTAATGCCTTATTAAAAACAATTGAAGAACCCCCAAAACATGTTATTTTTATTTTAGCAACAACTGACCCCCAAAAAATTCCGCTAACAATTTTAAGTCGGGTGCAAAGATTCAATTTTAAAAAAATTGATAAAGATATATTATTTGAACAAATCACAACAATTTTTAATAAAGAAAATATCAATGCTGAATTAGAAGCAATTAAATTAATTGTTGACTTAGGTAATGGAAGTTTTCGTGATACTTTAAGTATTGCCGATCAAGTTGCAGTTTATTGTTCAAATGGAATTATAACAAAACAAGCAATTGAGGAATTGTATGGAATTGTGGATATTCAAAACATTTTGTTTTTAATCAAAGCAATTTTGACAAATAATCACACGCAATTAATTAATAAATATAATTATTTGGTTGAAAATGGTGCAAGTGTTGAAAAATTAATTTCACAAATTTTCAATGTTTTAAAAGATTATTTTGTTTTAAAAAAAACACATGATGAGAAGCTTTTAGAATTTTGTTCAAAAAAAGATTTAGTTGAATTGAAAATTGATGATGAAAGATTATTTTATTATTTTGAATTAATGCAAAAAGCAATTAAAGAAATCCAAAATTCAAATTTGCCAAAACAAATTATTGAACTATATTTATTAAAAATGGTTTCTTATGAACTTAAAGAAAATTTAGTTTCAACGGATTTTTTATTAAATAAACATTTAACTGAAAACAATAATTTTGAGCCTGTATTTAAAAATAATCAAGATAATAACGATCTTCAAATTAATAATAGTGCAAAAGAGTTTAATTCAGTTTTTGATTTAGCAAGCATTGCTAATTCTTATGATTTAGCATTTGATCAAGAAAAAAACAAAGAAATCATAACTAATGACATTAAAAAAAATCAAGATCAATTAGATGAAATAAAGCAAAACATTGAGGAAGATAAAGAAAAAAATGCTTCTTTTGCAAAAAAAGCAAGCATTAATGATTTATTAGATGATCTTTTAAGTCCAAATGATCAAAATCAAAAAAATGATAATAATGAACAACTGTCTTTAAAACCAGAATTAGATCAAGAAGAAGTCAATACATTAGCTTTTATTTATCAATATATGAAAATGAATTTGTATGGATGAAATGGTAATAAAATTCAAGCAAATTTAGATGTTATGCATTACAATATGTTAAAAAATCGATTAGGCAAAAAATATGAGCATTTAAATGATTTGCTTTTTGGTTTTAAAGTCTTTTTGTGTTCAAATGAATTAATTGTTCTGAAATCCGATGATATTTTTAAGGTTCATCAATTAAATTTACGTCGAAACGCAGATGAATTTATTGAAGCAAGTAATAGTATTTTTGCAAGATATCTTAATGTTGTTGCAGTTACCCAAGACCAAGTAACAAATGCAATTGAGTATTGTAAAAATAACTGGAAAACAAAAAATCCTGAAGAAATAAAAATGATTTCTTTATTGAATTTAGATAATTATAAAAATAAAGTTTCTGAAACAGTTGAATATGCCAAAAAATTATTTGGAGATATTGTTAAAGAACCATCAAAATAAAATTACTGGAGAAAATTATGAATATAAATGAAATGCTAAAAAATGCGAAAAGAATTCAAGGTGAAATGGAAAAAGATGAACAAATTGTTGCTAAAAAAGAATTTGTCATTGAGAAACAAGGCATCAAAATAACAATGTTAGGATCAAGAAAAATTAAAGAAATTATCATTAATGAAGCCCTAATTGATCCTGAAGATCCAGAATTAATTCAAGATTTAGTGATGTTAGCAGTAAATGAAGCAATTGATGTTGTTGATGCAGCATATGATGAAATTAGTAATAAATATTCAAACTCTGGAATGCCATTCTAATGCAGCAAGAAGAGTTTAAAAAAATTATTGAAATGCTTAGGAAAATTCCTGGTATTTCAAATAAACAAGCAAAAAAAATTGTTACATTTTTTTTGGAGAATCCGCCAAGTTTTACTAAAAATTTGTTTGAAGAGTTAGTCAATTTGCAACAAAAAACTAAAAAATGTAAACAATGTTTAGCTTATACAGAGAATGAAATTTGTAATATTTGTTTAGATAAAAAAAGGGTTAAAAAGCTTTTTGTTGTTTCAGACTCGCAAGATATTGAGAAATTTGAATCACTTGAGATTGAAAAAGGCAAATATTTTGTTTTCAATGAAAATATAAATTTAAAAAAAATTTCAGATTTAGTTTTGAACAAAATTAGTTTATTTTTAAAATTAATCAAAGAGTTTGATGAAATTATTTTAGCTTTAAATACTGATTTAAATGGTCAAATTACAATGAAATACATTGAAAAACAAATTCGTTATACCTATCCCCAAAAAAATGTTTACCAATTATCAATTGGAATACCATTTGGAATGTCGATTGAAGCAATTGATTCAATATCATTAACACAGTCAATTTTAAATAAAAAAAAGTTATAGAAAATGAGGTTAATTTATGCTTGAGAAAGGTAAATTTATTGTCTTTGAAGGAATGGATGGTTCAGGAAAAACAACAATTATTCAAATGCTTAAAGATGAATTAATTAATCGGAATTTAATTAATAATTTTGTTTTTACAAGAGAACCTGGTTCAGCATTTTCCAAAGAAGCCGAGAAGATTCGACAATTAATTTTGGATAATGCAAATTCATTCAGTTCAATGGTTGACGCTTTATTGTTTGCAACAAGTCGGAGACTAAATTTGGAAAAGGGAATTTGACCTGCATTAAAAAATAATAAAAATGTTATTTCAGATCGTTATACGACATCTTCATATGTTTATCAAGGAATCTTAGGTGATGCGCAATTAGAAAATGTAGAAATAATTAATAAAATTGCTACAAATAATACGGAACCTGATTTTATTATCTTTTTTGATTTGGAACCTGCAATTTCAATTGAAAGAATTACAAAAATGCGGAATGAGATGGATCGGTTAGAAACAAATGATGTTGGCTATTATTTTTTACTAAGAGAATCATACAAAAAAATCATTGCAAAAAACCCACAAAAATATCGTGTTGTTAATGCGAATTGTTCAATCATTGAATTATTTAATAAAGTGATTGATATTTTACAAAAAGAAAAAGTTTTATAATGCTAAATGAAGTTTTTATTAAAATAATCAATAATTCTCTTAATGCCAAAAAATTAAGTCATGCTTATTTATTGTCATCAAAAAAAATAAAAAATTTTTATGAATATTTTTTATATTTTATTAATCAAATTAATCATGAAAATTATCAAAACTTTTCTGATATTAAATTTGGGGATTTATATTTTTATATTGATGGAAAAAACCAAAATATTCATAAGCAAACAATTTTAGACGCAATGAATGATACTTCTGAGACATCAATCTTGAATCAAAATAAAAAAAGGATTTTAATTATTAATAATATTGAAAATGCAACGATGCAATCTTTAAATAGTTTGCTTAAGTATCTTGAATCACCACCTAAGAACACAATTATTATTATGTCATGTAATTTTATTGCAAAAGTGCTTAAAACAATTAAGTCTCGGGCATTCATTATTGAAATTTCAACAAATGATAACGAATTAGAAAACTCGAATGAAGCATTTAAAAACTTTTTTGCAAATACAAATTCAGTCTATGATGAAGATTTAGTTTTGATTTTTAAGAAATTAAGTGAAACAATTTATCAATCATCAAAAAAACCAATTGATTTTTTAGAAGCAGTTATTGAATTTTTTGTTTATGAGAACAAAGAAATAATTCTTGATTTTTTAATTATGGCATTTATTGATGTTTATAAGATTAAAAAAGAAATTCGGAATTTAGATCTTTTGGATGCAAACAAAATTAAAAAAGAATCATTTGATTATATTCCAATTTATAAAATTATTAGTTTATTGAAAGAGACTAAAATTAATCTAGAAAGTTCAGCAAATTTTAATTTGCAAAAAAGCAATTTATTATTAAAGTTGGAGCAATTTTATGACATATAAATTATTTATTGTTGGTACTCCAATTGGCAATTTAGAAGATATTACACTTCGGGCAATAAGAATTTTAAAAGAGGCCGATATTATTCTTTGTGAAGATCCCAAAACAAGTAAAAAACTTTTAAATCATTATGATATTAGTAATAAGCATTTAATTGCTTATCATAAATTTAATGAAAAAAAATTAGTTAACAAGATTATTGAATACATTTTTTTTGATAAAAAAGTTGCCTTAATTTCAGACGCCGGAATGCCATGTATCTCAGATCCTGGTTTTAATTTAATCTCTGAAGCTAAAAAAAATAATATTTTTATTGATGTAATTGGTGGAGTTAGTGCTTTTGTACATGCTTTCATCAAGGCAAATTTTGGGTCAACTTTTAGTTTTTTAGGTTTTTTAAAGGATAAAAGTGGAGAAAGAATTAATCAACTAAAAAAATTAAATGAAGGTGTATATGTTGCATACGTTTCGCCACATAAATTAATTAATACCCTAAAAGATTTTGAAACTGTTTTTTTGGATACAATTGAAATTTATTTATGTAAAGAATTAACAAAATTGCATGAAAAAGATTATTTTGGCAAGCCAAGTGAAATTCTTTTGATGCTTGAAAATGATGCAATTAAGGGTGAATATGTTTTAGTTTTTTTAATTAAAAAACAAAAAAGAATTAAGATTAATAAATATGCAAAATAAAAAATAGGCTTTTATTTTTTGGCCTATTTTTAATTTTTTATTTTAAATTTATTGAAATAGTTTTTTCAAAATTAATTGTTTGTTTTAGCAATAAATGCATCTAAACGGCTAGCTTTTCTTGCACCATTATTTTGGTGTAAAACACCCTTTGAAACAGCCTTATCGATTTCATGGTGTGCTTTAGCTACTAATTCAGCTGTTTTTTCATCTTTAGCTTGGGCAGCTAATTTTGCTTTTTTAATCGCAGTTTTAACAGTTGATTTAATCGCAGAATTACGAGCATTTGCTTTTGCGTTAGATAATATTGCTTTTTGTTTTGATTTAATATTTGCCATTTTTTGCCTCTCTTGCTAAAAAAAATTAATTAGCATCCATAATTTTACATAAAAAAAATATTTTTTTAAGATTTCATTTATTTTTTAAATTTTATTTTAATTTATTAAAATATTTTAATATGAAGCATCCAAATCAAGTTCGAAAAACAAAAATAAATAATCAAGAATATGAAATTAAATTTTTTTATTCAAATGCTAAGCATGTTTATTTAACATATGAAGATGGTGCTTTTTTAGTAAGGGGTTCAATAATTAATTTATTAAATTCTAGGTTTGAAAATTTCTTGAATAAAGCAATGTTAAATATTTTGAAAAAACTTAGTTTAAAAAGCAAACCAAAATTAGAAATTGATACATTGAATAAAAAAATTTATTATTTTGGAAATTTGCTTAACTATCAAATAAAAAATAATTTAATTTATTTGATTGATGCGAAAAATAACATTATTAAAAAATTTAAAAAGTCAAATAATGACAAATTTGATGATGCTTTTTTAATTAAAAATTTTTTAAAAAAGGAATTGCTTTCTAAATTTGATTTTTTTGCAAAAGAAGCCGCGAATTCGATTTTGAAGAAAAATTTAGATTTTAAATACTCTTTACGAGATAAAAAAACATCATGAGCTTCAATTACTGTTGCATCACAAAAAATTAATATTTGTAGTGACTTAATTTATTTTTCGGATGAAATTATTAAATATGTTGCATATCATGAAATTTGCCATATAATACATCATAACCACTCAAAGGAATTTTGATCATTGTTAAAAAAATATATTCCCAATTATCAGGAACTTAAAAACAAATTAAAAAATCATATTTTTAAATAAAATAAGGAATTAAAATGGATTCACAAATAATATTGATTTTAACAATTGCTTATAGTTTTTTTCTAGTTGTTTTAATTATTGATATTCTTGTAATCGTTAAAAAAATTATTAATCAAAAAAAGAAATCAAAAAATCAAGATTTAAATTTGGTTGAAAATATTACTCCTAATTTGTCTCAACAAGTTGACAAAATAAATAAACTTATTCCAAATACATATCTTTTAAATAATATTACTTCTTTATCAACTAATGACTATAGTTTCGATTCTGGAAAAATCTTGGTTAATAACTATGGATTATTTGTTTTAAAAGAATTTAATGATCAAGCAATGATTCTTGAAGGAAATTTCAATGAACGTGAATGATTTTTGCACACTGATAATCAACAATATTCAATCAATAATTTGTTTTGAGCATTGAATAAAAATATTGAAAATTTGATTCCTTTATTGCCAAAGAATCTGCCAATCTTAGGAATATTGATTTGTAAATTTGTAAAAGAATTTAAACTTAGCAACTTTCAAGGACATTTATTATATACAAATATTAGTAATTTACCAGACCTAATGTATCAAATAAAATCTCAATTGCAACCAACCTTGAGCAATGAAAATGTCAATCAAATCATTGATTTATTGAACAATAACAATGCAAAAACCTCAAAAATATAGCGATTTTTTCAAAAAAAATGCTAATTTTTAATTATATTTATTTAAAATATAGTATAGGTAGTTTAAACAAATATAAATAAAGACTTAACAAAATTAGGAGAAAAAATGGGAAATAACTCATCAGAAAAAAGTACTTTAGAAAAGTACTATATTGCTGAAAAGTTTGATGAAAATAGAAATATATCATTCAATATTAAAAAAGCAAATGAAAAAATTTCTGGTAATTTTAAAGATTTCAGCGATGCACTTTTAGAATTCATTAGAATTAGCGAAAAAACAAATAATGAAACACGTGTTTGATTCCACCGTGATGGAGCTTATCGTGGTAGCGTCAATGTTAAAAAAGCATACATTATTCTTGATAGACTTAAAGGAAGCAATATCCGGAACGAAGAAGTTATTGAATACATTGATAGAGAGAACTTAGTTGATAAACCAGTTCCTAAGAAACTAATTCCAGTTTCAAATATTAATGATGAAGCTAAAAAAACAAGATTTTTTGTTGAAAATCCTGGCAACAAAAAAATTTCTGACGTTCGTTTTAAAGATATTAAATGAGATTCAAGATATCAAGTTTACATTGAAAAAGTTACACATGTTAACCAAACTATTGTGATTGCTTACCATTTAATTAATGGCGATCAAAGATCAGACACATTTGAATATAAAATAACCGGTTTTGTTGAACATTGCGAATGCAAGTCATGTGAATGCTGTCAAAAAGAAGCAATGGCGTTAAAAACCAAGAGAGAAAAAGAAATATTTTGAACATTTTTCATAATTTTATTATTATTAACACTAGCAAATGTTATTTTAATTGTTTTACGAATTACAAATCAAATTTAATTTTAGATAATAATTTTTAAATATAAAAAAATCTTGATTTTGTATTGAATTTTGTATAAAAAAAACATTTCAATATTCTAATCAAAGAAATCAAAGATTTAATCACAAACTTTAAAAAAAATATCAAGTCAAACAGTTGCTTGATATTTTTATTGTTTATTTTAAATCTTTTTTTAAAGAAAGGAGTTTATTTATAAATTCATCTTTTTTGTATTCATTAGTTACTTCAGAACCATATTCACGAATAGCTAAAAGCTTTTCTTCAACTTCTTTTTTGCCAATAATCACAATGAATTTGGTTTTTTGAATTTGTGATTCACGAATTTTTTTGTTGATTCTTTCATTGCGTAAATCAATATTAACATTGAAATCCAAGATTGATAATTCTTCATATAACTCTTGTGCATATTGAATTATTTCAAAGTCATTTGTGATTGGTAAAATTGTTATTTGTTTTGGACTTAACCAAAAAGGTAATATTCCTTTAGTTTGTTCAAGAAGTGTCGCAATAAAACGTTCATATGTTCCAATTAAACCACGATGAATTAAAACAGGTTTTTCAAATTCTTCTTTGTCATTGACAAATTTCATATCGAATCTTTGTGGTAACAAGAAATCTAATTGCAATGTTGACATCGTAATGATTTTATTTAGTGCAGTACGAACTTGAAAATCAACTTTTGGACCATAAAATGCTGCTTCACCAATAAATTCTTGATATTTAATTTTTAATTTATCAAGAACTTCTCTTAAATCATTTTCAGCCCGATTTCACATCGCATTATCTTGGAAAAATTTTTCAGTGTCATTTGGGTCTCTTAGTGATAATGAAACATGATCAATTTCAATATTGAAATCTTTTAATGCTTGCAAAATCATTTTGTATAAGTGCTTAAATTCTTCTTTAATTTGGTCTTGTCTAACAAAAACATGTCCTTCAGTTAAATCCATTGATCGAACTCTTTCCAGTCCTGATAAAGCACCTGATTTTTCATAGCGATATAAACGTGATTGTTCTGAATAACGAATTGGTAGATCACGATATGAGCGTCTTGTTGCATTAAATAAGATAATATGATGCGGGCATGTCATTGGCCTTGCAACAAGTGTTTCATTATCCATTTTAATCGGATTAAACATTGTATCTTGATAATGATCTCAATGACCACTTATTTCATATAATTTTTTTTCACCAAAATGTGGAGTTAATACCTCTTTAAAACCAAACTTTTTATCTAATTTCAAAATGTAGTTTTTAATGATGTTATGAATTTTCATTCCATCTTCTAATCAAATCGGAAAACCTTGACCTGATAGCTGATTAAACATAAATAATTCAAGATCCTTACCAATTTTTCGATGATCTCGTTCTTTTCTTTCTTGCAATATTGCTAAATATTGTTCTAATTGTTCTTTAGTTTCTCAACAAGTTCCATAAATTCTTGTTAACATTTTATTTTTTGAATCACCCCTTCAATATGCACCAGCAGTTGAAAGGAGTTTAAAATGTTTGATTTCTTTTGTGTTTTCAATATGTCCACCTGCACATAAATCAGTAAAAAGAATTTCATTTGTTTTTGGATGAATAAATTGAAAAAATGTAATTTCTTTTTTATCATTTAAAAATTCATTATAAAGTTCAGTTTTGTATGGTTGATTATTAAAATTAAAAAATTCTTTTGAAACTTGTTTTGTAACATAACCTTGTTCGGCAAGTTTTTTCATTAATTTTTCAATTTTGGATAAATCTGCTTCAAGAATTGGATTTTCAAATTCAAAATCATAATAAAAACCTTCTTCAATGGCTGGACCAATTGCTAATTTTGTATTTGGATAAAGTTTCAAAATAGCCGCTGCTAATAAATGCGATGTGGAGTGATTTAATTTATGATTTGCTTTCATTTTTTAATCCTAAACCTTTCATTAACTTTTCTAAATTTTTTGAAGCAATTTTTTTAGCTTGATTTGCCCCAATTTTTGCAAATTCATCAATTGAATTCAATGCAGTGTGATATTTTTTTTGAATTTCAATTAAAAAATTTTTAACAACTAAACCAACTTCTTGTTTTAATTCACCATAATTTTTATCATGAAATTTTTTTTCAGTTTCTTCTAAACTAATATCTACCAAAGAAGCATAGATTGATAATAAATTTTTAATTCCTGGTTTATCATCAGATAGATAAATTTTTCCTTCCGAATCAGTTACTGCTTTGATAATTTTTTTATAAGCTTCATCTGGATCATCTAATAAATAAATTGCAGCTTTTTTATTTGAATCAGATTTTGACATTTTTTTAGTTGGGTCAATTAATGACATAATCTTAGCACCAATTTGTGGAATATATGGTTGCGGAATTTTGAAATCTAAATTAAATTTATGATTTAATCTTTGTGCTAAATTTCTTGTTAATTCAACATGTTGTTTTTGGTCAACACCAACAGGAACTAAATCAGGATCATATAAAAGAATATCACCAGCCATCAATGTTGGATACATTAACAAACCTGTTGGAATTGTTTCCATTCCATTTGCAGTTTTTATTTTTGTTGATTTATCTTTAAATTGCGTCATTCTTGACAATTCACCAATTGTTGTATTTGTCAAAACTAGTCAATTCATTAAACCATGTTCAATAACATCTGATTGAAAAAACAATGTTGATTTTTTTGGATCAATTCCACATGCTAAAAATAATCCGTAAATTTCTTTTTTATTCTTTTTTAGCTCGTTTGGTTCAATTGGAAGCGTCAAAGCATGAAGATCAGCAATGAAAATATAACTTTCATATTCTTCTTGAAATTTAACAAGATTTTTGATTGCTCCAATGTAATTTGCAATTGTTAAATTTCCTGTTGCAGTTATTCCGCTTAAAACTCTTTTTTTTGTCATAAATTTCTCCATGTTTTTTTGTTAAAAAACAAAATTCTTTATTAATTTTATTACATTTGCATAAAAACTATTCAATCATCTAAATTAATTTTTGTATAAAATATTTCATTTCTTAATTTAGATTTTTAGATTTAAATTAAAATATAATTTAAAAGTAATAAAAGATGAATTTGAATCTGATTAAAGGAGCAAGAATCAATGAATACAAAAAACAAGTTTTTATATGTTTTTTTAATAATCATAACATTGGGCTTTATTTTGATATATTGAAAGAAAAAATACAAACAAACTGAAACTAAAAATTACTTATCAAAGAATACAAAACTAAATTTTGATTTTGATATTTTTTTAGCTAATTTAGGTGGCGCTAAAAATATTGCAAATGTTTCTTCAACACAAAAAGTTTTGAAAATAAATTTTCATAATAAAGAATTAGTAAATATTTTAAAACTAAAAGAATTGGATGGCATAAGTGGAATGACATTTCAAACTAAGAGTATTTCACTTGTTGTTGGCAATGTTGCAAAACATTTAGAAGAGCAAATTAATGGAGTGCTATAATGAATGCATCAAATCCAAAATATCAAACATTGATGGCAAATTTATTAAACATTGATACGCTTGATTCATCATTGTTTAGTTCAATTGATAATGAAAAATATTTTGATGTTTTAAAAAGTTTTGGCGAAGAAACTTTTGACAAGATTTATAAAAACTTTCATTTTGATTGCATTCTAACTGAGGTTTTAAATAAAGATATTGCTAAAAAAGTTCATGAGGCAAAAAATAAAACAGAAGTTATTGCAATTTTTAAAAGCTATAACAAGATCATTGATGAAAGTGTGTTTAAACTTCTTAGTTCAAATTTTGAAAAAGCAAAAAATATCATTGTTGCCAAGCAAGAAACTGAATTTCAAAAATCAATTGTCAAATGAAAAAAAATTCTTAATAAAGCGCAAAACATGAATATTGAAACAAATATTTGACCGTTGCATATTGGGTTTTTATATATTTCAATTAAAACTGAAAAAAAGACAATCTATGCTCCACTTTTTTTTAAAGAAATAGTCATTGAAGTTAAAAACTCTTTAGTTCATTTACATTCAAATTCAGATGTTAGATTAAATAGTAAATTAGTAACTTTTTTAAACCAAGAAGGATTTTCTTTAAACATTGATTCATTTGATTTAAACAATTTGTCAATTGAAGAAATTTATGAGTATTTAAAGAAATTCTGGGCACCAATGTTTAAAATGCCTGAAAGTTTAAAAAGTGGTGTTGAAAACTTAGATGCTGACCATATTAATAACACCTCAATTAAACTTCATCCTGGTCTTGTTTTAGGTTTTTATAATGTTTCATCAGGTTATTTATGAAACCAAATGAAAAAAATTATTGAGAGAAATGAATTTGATGAAATTTTAAATCCAAATTTTAATAAGAATTTATATCGTGAAAAAGTTAGAAAAGTAATTTTTGATGATAAATTTAAATTATTTAAAATTCAGGAAACAAATTTTTCACAAGATGTTGCCACTGTTTCATCATTATACCAAGACACAATTATTTGAGGTCCTCCAGGAACTGGGAAATCACAAACAATTACAAATTTAATTGTCAATGTCATTTCAAGAGGATACACTGCTTTAGTTGTAAGTCAAAAAAAAGCAGCTTTAGATGTTTTACGAAGTCGACTAAAAAAAATCTCAATTTTTTGCTTATTTACTTTAAATGATAAAAATTTAAGAAGTGAAACATTTTATGAACCTTTAAGAGAATTTCTTGATTTATTGGAATTTTATGATGGTTATGCCAAAGAAAATGGCATTCCAATTTTTAGTGATGAAGATGAAGAGTATGTTAAAAATGTTAATTCGATTAAGCAAATAAAAAATTTAGATAACATTATTAATTTCTATTCAACAGTTATGAATGGGAATTTTTCAAAAGAAATTTATGAGATTCTTAAATCACTTGATCCAAGTTTAAATTATGCAATTGCTGATGATTTTTTTGATAAAAAAAGTGTGATTAAAAAATTATATGAATTAAACTTTAATAAAAAACATACAATTTTTAGTCTTGTTCCAAAAATAATTAAAAATATGGCTGAACTTTTAGTTATTAATCAAACTCTGTCAACAATTGATATTAATCAAGCTCTAAGATATATTAATCATGTAACTTATGAAGAAATCACTCAATTTGAACAAGAATACAAAAAGATTTTGATAAACAAAACAATAGATTTAAATGATGATAAAAAATTAGTCAAAATGTTGCTTGAAAAAACTTTTGAACGAATGAAAAATTTTGATGATCTACAAAAAACGCAATACAATGCTTTTGCAATGGCAATTCGAACAGGACATTTAAAACCATATAAGTTTTTTCATAAACATAAAGAAATGATTAAACTATTATTTCCAGTCATTGTAACAACACCAGAATTAGATTTATCAATGTGGAATAAACAAGAATTTGATTATGTAATTTTGGATGAATCATCACAAATGTATATTGAAAAAGGGATTCCTTTATTGTATTTAGGAAAAAGAAAAGTTTTGGCTGGAGATAATCAACAAATGCAACCAACAAGATGATTTTCAGCAACCTATAATTTTGATGAAGAAGATGATTTTGGCAATATTGAATCATTGCTTGATTATGCCAAAGCAAGAGGAGTTTATTCAATATTATTAGATAAAAATTATCGTTCCAAAAAAGCAACCTTGATGACTTTTTCTTCAAAACATTTTTATCAATCAAAACTTGATGTTATTGATGATTATGAAGTCTCATTATCAAATGATAAAGCAATTGAAGTTTTTCAAGTTGATGGACAATGAGATAATAGTATGAATGAAGCTGAAGGAAAAAAAGTCATTGAATTAGCAAAAAATAATTTAAATAAGTATGAAAAAATTATTATTCTTGTTTTTAATATTAAACAGCAAGAGTATTTGGTGAATAAAATTTTTGGTAATGAACCACTGTTAGAAAAAGCCTTGATGACTGAAAAAATTGTTTTAAAAAATATTGAAAATATTCAAGGTGATGAAGCAGATTTAGTTATTATGTCAGTTGTTTATGATAAAAACACTGCCTTGTATAATACATATGTTGCAAGAAAAGGCGGAAAAAATGCTTTAAATGTCGCCATATCTCGGGCAAAAGAAAAAATCTTTGTGGTTAAATCAATTTATTCATATGATATTGAAATTAATGAACGTTCAACAGCCGACATGATCATGTTCAAAGAATGGCTTGAATTTCTTGATCTATCTTTAACTAAACAAAAAAATTATTTGGATAAAGTTGAAGATTTCTTGGCAACAAAAATTATTGCAATTCCAGAGGATTTAAAATTCAAAGTTGATGTTTTAACTGAATTAAAAAGTTTATTAACTGATCCTGATTTTGAATTTCAATCGAATTATTCAATTGGAACAAAAACAATTGATATCGTTTTAATTAATAAAATTAATAACAAATTAGTCCAAGGTTTTATTTTAGATAATTTTTCTTACGGGAACAATTATCGTGATTATTTAATTTTCAAAGATAATATTAATTTTTTAATCTCAAAAAAATATCCAATTATTACAATTTCAGAAATCAAATGACCAATTATGAAAAAGCAAATTTTTAATTATATAAAAACACTTATTGCGTCTGAGCAAAAAAATAATCAAATAGTTTTTGCAAATAAAGAAAATAATTCTTCAAACAAAGATGCCTTAAATGTTGTGAATGAGACCAATGAGATCAAAATCGATAATGAAAGTGAAATTGATAATTTTGATGGAGGTAAAGAAAATATGAATGAAATTGAAGATGATAAAAAACAAAAAGCCTTAAATGAGATTGATGATTTTTATGTTGAAGAAAAAATTGATGTTGCAAAAGAAATTAAAGAAATTGATGCATTTGAAAAACATCTTTCATCATTTGAAAACAATGAAAGTAATTTTGATGACATTGATACTTTAGATGATGAAGATAAATCTTATGATATTGAATATAATGAAACAGCTGATTTTGTTGAATTTGAAATTGATCAACGTTCATTAGAAAATAATAGATATCAAGAACCTGAGGATGAAGATCATGAAGAATATGACCATATTTCTTCATTAGAAAATTTAAATTCAAATAATAAAGAAAAAAAGCAATCTAATAATCAACTAGATTCCTCAAATTTTTTAGAAAAAAATATCAAAAATCAAAATAAACAAACTTAGTATCGGAGCATAAATTAGTGAAAAAAAATAAAAAAAATGAATTTGACTGAATTGATTCAATCGAAAATGAAATAAGTGCTGAGGATCAATTAAAACATAAGGAATATGCAAAAAAAGTTGTTAAAAATAAAAAGATTAAAAAAATTTTATTTTGAACTTTTACTTCTTCTGCACTAACAGCAATCATTGGTGCTGCAATTGGGATTGCATTAAACAAACCAGCTAAAGCCTTAATATATTGATATGATCGGATAAAAAAGTATTCATTTTCAGATATTAAGGAAGGAAAACATCCTGATATTCAAATAGAAATTAATAAAAATAACTCTCTTGCTTTCACACCCGAAGGTTTGATTAAGGAAATTGTTAATAATAAAAACGAAGAGAATGTCCGCTTAATTTTTGGTGATACTAATAATGAAGCTTATGCTAAATTTAATTTAAAAAATAAGCAAAAAAACTGGGAAATGGAATTTGAAAATTTTGTTATTGATACAATTTCAAAAGATATTTTATATGTTGATTTGGTTTTGAAAGAAAAAGGCAATACACCAATTGATTTTGTAATTAAAAATTTTCCAATCAAGACAAGCAAAAAAACAGAGAAATATTCAACAGAAAATCCGCAAATCAAAGAAAAACAAACACAACTTGGGAAAGTTTATATTGAAGAAATTAAGAAAAAAATTGCTTACAATTTTTATACGCAAATTGATCTAAAGGATAATTTTCCTGTGTCAACAATCAAATCATATAAAGAAGAATTTAAAAAATATATTGATCAATATAATAAAAAAATTGAAACTGCCAATGAGTTTTACCAAAATCTTGATTTATCATGAAATTTTTCTGAACCTTTTCAATCAACAAATAATTTAGGTCAAATGAAAATTGCTTCAAATATTACAACTGATACATTTAATTTTTTTGCACCAATTGTTTTTACAAAAAAAATTGAATTAATTAATTTTGATGAAGAAAATTGAAAACAAACTTCAAGATTAAAATTTGATGCAAAAATTTTAACCCTATCAACACATACTGAAAAATTGGGATCAAAAAAAGTTCAATATGGGATTTATATTGAAATTAAAACTGATGACCAAGAGATTGAAATTAATGCTCCACTTTCATTTAGAAAAATTCCAAAATAAAAAACTCAAATTGAGTTTTAAATTACTTCAAGATCCTTGTTTTTATTTCAAGGATTTTTTTTATTAATATGATCAATAAATAATTTTCCTTGCAAATGATCATATTCATGTTGAAAAACAATTGCAGTGTAACCACTAACTTCATAACGTTTGAATTTTTTTTCAAAATATGAATATGCTTCAACAATTACTCTAGAATATCTTGGGACATATCCTTCTTGATTTGGTCATTCTTCATTTACACTTAAACATCCTTCTCCTTCAGAAAGTGAAATTTTGTGTTCTGAGTGACCAATTAATTTCGGATTAATTAAAGCATCACTAAAAATAACTTCGTTTTTTTCATTTGTGATTAATATATAAAAAATATTTTTAGGAATTCCATATTGAATCGCAGCTACACCAACAGCAGGGCGAAATTTTGTGTTGGGGGTTTGACTATCATTCACATGAAAGATCATTTTTTCGATTAATTCAATATCTTCAGAAATTAAGGGAATTGGAATATCTTTTGATTTTTCACGAAGAATTTTTTTAGGTAATTGTACTAATTTTACATCTTCAAATTTAAACATAATATACATTATAGATGAGTTATTTGAATTAAAATAATTTTTTTTGTTAATATTATTATGAAAAAATAATTTTATATTTTATGGAGAAAACTTAGATGGATATACACCTCGCTTCCTGACAATATGCACTATTAATAATTTCCCTAGTATTGTTGCTTGTTTGTTCGGCAATTTTTTCATCAATGGAAACAGCTTATACATCTTTATCAAAAGTAAAGATTGAAACAATGATTGAAAAGAAAATCAAAGGTGCAAAATTAATTGAAAAACAGCACAAATTTTTTAATCGAACACTTGGCACAGTTTTGATTGCTAATAATTTAGTCAACATTGGCTCATCAACACTTTTAGTTTATTTATTAACACAAGCATTTGGGGCTGAAAGAGCAGGATTAGCTTCAATTATTTCAACACTTGTCATGACACCAATCATTGTGTTGTTTGCTGAAATTATTCCGAAACTAATTGCTAAATCAAAACCAGAACAAACAATTAAATCATTTTATTGGTTTATTGAAATGCTTTATTGAATATTTATTCCCTTCACATATCCAATTTCAAAAATTGGTAAAAAAATCTACATTACAAATACCGAAGAAGAAGTTAAAAATTTAATTAATATTGCCCAAGATGAAGGTGTTTTAGAAATTAATGAATCAATCATGGCACAAAATGTTTTAAATTTAGACTCAACAAAAGTCTCACAACATTATGTGAAATTAAAAAATGTTGATTTCATTAATTGAAAAACTTCAATGCATGATGCACTTGCAATGTTTAAAAAAACAAATTATTCAAGAATTCCTGTTGAAAAAGATGGCGAATTAATTGGTGTTTTATTATTAAAAGATATTTTCTTTTTACAACGAGGAAATATTATGAACTATGTTAAAAGAGTTCCAAGAGTTTCAACAAATTCAATTTTGTCAGTAGCACTTGAGAAGATGCGGAAATCAAGAACACAAATGGCCTTTGTTACAGAAAGTAATAATAATGATAGAGCAATTGGAATTATTACAATTGAAGATATTTTAGAAGAGGTTGTTGGTGAAATTTATGATGAATTTGATACTGATGAGCAAATTTATGAAATTAGTTTAGAAAGATGTGAAGCTAAAGGCACAGTTTTAATGAAAACATTATGAAAACAATTAGAATTAAGTGACTTTTTAGATTACAAATTAGATGATAAAGAAAAAAATCAAAAACTTTCTTTATGATTAGAGCAAAAAATTGGGCGCTCATTAAGAAAAAATTCAAAGTATACACTGGATGATAAAATCACTTTTAAAGTATTAGAAAAAAAATCAAAAGAAAAACCATTTGATTACATTGAAATTGATTGAAGTAATTAAAAAATTTTCTTATATAAACAAAATTAAAATTTTTAAAAATAGCATAATTATTTTAAAAAAATCAACAAATGCTATTTTTTTAATTATTCTAAAAAAGATTTAAAGCGATGCTTCTGTTTAGTATCTTTAATTGGAATTTATGCAACTAAAGCAGATATAATTTATTGTATATAATAAAAAAATTAAATATAAATATATTAAAAAAGGTAGGAAAACTTAGTGAAAACTAGTACAAAAATTGGTTTAATAACCACCGGAGCATTATTAGTTCCCTTAGGTCTTGGTCTAGGAGTTGGTTTTGCTTTAGTAAAAGGTGATCAAGCAAGACATTATCGAGGTATGGAGGCATATAAAGTATTTAATAATTTTATTATGTCAACAAGAGGAAGAATTGCTGGTAATGTTTTCAATTTTGATCCAAGCATTCTTGATAAAAGTGAATCAGGAATTTTTAAAGGCTTTAAATTAGCAGATAATCAAAAACTAACAAACAAAATTTTTGAAGATAAATTATTACATCCATATGATGCAAATAACCCTTTTCTTGAAACTGAAAAAGACAATTTAGGAAATTATCGTGCTTACCAAATTTTGCTTGATGAAATAAAAAAAATGGGATATAAAAACAACAATCCCGAAGAAATTGTTTATCCAACTCAAAACAAAATTACTGAACAAGAAATTTCTTTTAAAAATGGACAAAAAATTAAAATTGGTAAAGCAGAAATTTCTGATATGGAAAATACTGAATTTGTCAAGATTAATGATACTACTACAATTCCGGTAACTATTTTTAAAAATACCACAGAAGAGCATAAGCAACTTGAACAAAAATTAAATGAAGATGGGTTTGTTACACATGGATTTTTATTCACAAGAAGACCAAGAGGTCCATTTGAAAATAAAAATTTAGAAGAATTTAATAATGTTGGGAATAATGTTATTGTTACAATTAATCCAACAGGTGAAAATAAAGAAAATCCTAAGGATTTCTTCATTGTATCACATTATGACTCAATGAATAATGTTGGTCCAAATGGTACTTCATGAGGAGCAGCTGATAATGCAACATCTGTTTCTGTTAATTTAAGATTATTGAAATATTTTTCTGATGAAAAAAACCGTCAAAATTTAGGCGTAAGATTGCATATTATGTTTGTTGATGCAGAAGAACTAGGAAAATTTGGTTCAGAAGCATTTGTACAACAATTCTTATCTGAAAGAAATAGTAAGAAAACTGCAATGCAAGAAAATTCATTAGGTATGATTAATTTAGATACGGTTGCAGGTGGAGACATTTTATATGTTCATGGTCCAGATTCAAGAGAAGAAAATGTTAAAAATAGTCCTGGAGCAAATGTTTCACAACATTTACGTGATCAAATTTATGCAATTTCACAACAAAGAAGTATTAAATTAAAGGATCCAAGTCAACAATTAGAACTTCATCCAATGTTTGAACCTAATGGATATAAAGTAGGAGAAACTGGAGACTTTTCTGATCATGCACCATTTTATAAGAAAGCAAAAATTCCTGTAGCTAACATTGAGGCAACTAATTTCTCAGTATATTCTCCTGCTGGAGAATATGATGGATATTCAATGACAAATAATCCTAATGCATGATTAAGAAGAATTCAGACAACAAATAAAGATGGAAAAACTGAAATTAAATATGAACCAACAGAATTGATTGAAACAGTTCATAAAGACGGAATAATCAAAACATATAAGTTTGATGAAAATAAATATAAACTAAGTGATTTTGCAATTCCTGGAAATATTTGACATAGTGATTTAGACACACCACAATGATTTAATAAGCATGTTGGAAAAAAATTCTATCAACAACTAGATACAACTTATGAAACAGTAATATCTTATTTATTAGCCAATTGACAATTAAAAACTGATAAAGATGGTAAAACCAAATTAGTATATTTCGAATAATTAAAATTAATATTTTAAAACTCTGAGAAATTTAAGTCTCAGAGTTTTAATTTAAGTTTAAATTATTATTCTTTTTGATTTTATTAATTATATTTTTTTGATAATCTTATTAAATATTGTAAAAAAAGTTTGCCAAATATTGTTTAATTTTTATATTAAATAATATAAATTTAAGGATTTTTTGAAATTTAGTTTAGGAAAGAATTTAAGGATGAAAAATTTATTAATATTAAAGACTACAAATCAAGAATTATTGATAAAGTAATTCAAAAATACCTTAAACTTGTTGGCACCGTTTGTGTTGAAGGACCAAGGTGGTGTAGGGAAACATGAACTTCATTAAATAATTCTAAAAGTGTATTTTTTGATAGAGATCCTAGAAATAATTTTATTAATTGAGATTTAGCTAGATTTAATCCGACATTTGTTTTGGGTGGAGATAATCCAAGTGCAATTGATGAATGACAAGAAGTTACTACATTGCGAGATGAAATAAGATCACAAGTTGATCGAAGAGGAGAAAATGGATTATTTATTTTAACAGGTTCCTCAACACCAAGAAAAAAAGAGTTCTACATAGAGGGGTTGGAAGAATAGCAAGCATACAAATCAACTGTTGGTTTTGGCAATGCAACTTATCGTCGTGAAGATGGAATAATTGTCATTCTGATTAATGCTTTAATAGATTATTATATTTGTAAATTTAAATAAAAAAAGGAGCTAATTACAATTCTCCTTTTTATTTAAAATTTTTTAGTATCCCATTGCTTTTTCATATTCATCAAGGTTACCATAGAATAAGAAACTTTCTTTTTCCTTGATTTCAAGAATGACATTGGCACATTCTTTGATCATTGCACGGTTATAAGTTGTAAAGATACATGAACTTTTGTATGATTTGATTCCTTCAATTAAACTATCAATTGATTCAGAATCTAAATGATCTAGGGGTTGGTCAAAAATTAAAAAGTTACTTTCTTCAAGCATTAATTTTGACATCATTAATCGAACTTTTTCGCCCCCGCTTGTTACTTGCACATTTTTAAAAACGCTATCATTAGAAAACAACATTCTTCCTAAAAAAGCCCGCATTCTTGCATCGCTATTATCTTTTGTTTCTTGTGTTGAATTACTTAGTGGTCATTTACTAATTCAATCAATAATGCTTTCTGATTCATTGAAATATTCTTGATTATTTGATGGAAAATAATTTGGAGTAATAGTAATTCCTCATTCAACTTCACCTGATGTTGGTTGACGTTTTCCAATTAAAATTTCAAGCAATCTTGTTTTAGCAATATCATCATTGCCAATTACAACCATTTTTTCATTATTTTTTAAACTAAATGAAACATTTTCAAATAAAGTATCGCCACTTTCATTGACATATGTTAAATTTTTGACATTTAAAATTTGTTTTCCTGGCAAACGGTTTAATTCAAATTTAATAAATGGGTATTTTCTTGAAGAAGGTTTAATTTCATCAATCACAATTTTTTCAAGCAATTTTTTCCGACTTGTTGCCTGTTTTGATTTTGAGGCATTTGCTGAAAAACGGGCAATAAATTCCTTAAGTTTTTGTGCTTGTTCTTCTTTTCTTAAATTCGTTTTTTGTTGCATTTCAATTAATAGTTGGCTCGATTGTTTTCAAAATGAATAATTTCCAACAAATAATTTAGCTTCAGAGTAATCAATATCAATGATATGAGTACAAATTGCATCCAAAAAATCACTATCATGACTAACAACAATCACAATATTGGGATAATCCATTAAAAAGTTTTCAAGTCATTTGATTGTTTTTAAATCAAGACGGTTTGTCGGTTCATCCATTACCAAAATATCAGGATTGCCAAATAATGCTTTAGCTAATAAAACTTTAACTTTTTCATTAGCCTTTAATTCTTCCATTTTAATGTTTCATTTGCTAGCTTCAATCCCTAAGTTTGAAAGCAAGGTTTGGGCATCATTTTCAGCATTTCACCCACCCATTTCTCCAAATTTCTCTTCAAGATGACTAGCTCTTTCATAGTCTTCCATTGTTGCATTAGGATCTTCATAAATCTTATTTTTTTCAAGATTTATTTGATACAACTCTTTATTTCCCATAATAACAACATCAGTAACATTGAAATTATTAAATTCATCTTGATTTTGAGATAAAACACTCATTCTTGCATTTTTATTTTTTATAATTTGACCTTCTGTAGCTTCAACTTCACCACTTAAAATTTTTAAAAATGTTGATTTACCAACTCCATTTGCACCAATGATGCCATAAACATTGCCTGGTAAGAATTTAATATTTATATTCGAAAAAAGCTTCTTATCAGGAAAAATTTTACTAATCCCACAAACATCTAACATAAAGCTCCACCTTTTTTATTATGTTATTTTAATCAATTAAAAACTTATATAAGACAATAGATTATTCAATTATTATTTTTAGTATATAATTTAATAAGTTTATTAAATATTAACATATAAAAGTCATTAAAAATATTAAAATATCTTTAAAATTAATATAATTTTTATAGTTAATAATAATAAGCATCCTTAGCTCAGTTGGTAGAGCAAGGGACTCTTAATCCCTGGGTCGTTGGTTCGAGCCCCACAGGATGTACCAAATAAAAAAAACAAGTTTAAAGCTTGTTTTTTTCCTTGATTTTTAATTATTAATTTGAAAAAAAGAAAGGTTCACCTTCGTAACCGGAGAACCCATATGAATTATACAAAATATAAGCATCTTTCCTATGATGAAAGGGTAATAATCGAAACTCTTTTTGAACAAGGTGGCACAATAAGTCATATTGCAAGAGTATTAAACAGAAGTAAATCAACAATTAGTAGAGAAATAAAAAGGAATACTAATTATAATGGAATTTATTCACATAAATACTCACAATACAAATACATAGCAAGACGTAATCATAAACACTTTTTCAAATTCACTATAAACAATGTATATGATGAATTTACAAAGATTTTTAAAAGAAAATATGATAAAAGATATTATGGTATAAAAGCAACACATCACTACATAATATCAAACAAAAATATAAAATGTCCATCTCTTAGAACTGTATTTAATTGAATAAAAACCAATAAGTGAGAAATAAAAAAAAGAGATCGACTAAGAACGTCATATAAAAAAGGCGGAAAGCGAACTAGTTCGGTATATGAAAGATTATTGCAAGGTGTAGAGTATGTTTTCCCGATATGAACAAGAGACAAAACAATTGATTTAAGAGAAGAATTTGGTCATTGGGAAGCTGATCTAATTATAGGAAAGAGAGCAACAGGATATGACAATATCTTAACATTAACTGAGAGAAAAAGTCGATTTGGGGTAGCAATTAAGGTTAAAAGCAAAAACCCAATGACAATCAATGCGACATTAAAAAACCTTATAAAAAATAATAATCTATACGTTAAAACAATAACTATTGACAATGGGATTGAATTTGAAAAAATTGGAATTCTTGCTAAATGGTTAAACATAAAAATATATCGCGCTGAACCGTATTCATCATTCCAACGAGGAAGTAATGAAAATTGAAATGGACTAATTAGACGTCAATTTAAGAAAAGTTTTGACTTTAATGCCATTACTAATGAAGAATTGCAAGCCATTGTATTAAAAGTAAATAATATGCCTCGAGAAATTTTTGGTTGAAAATCATCCGAAGAAATCTACTTTAATAATTTGTATTAAAAACTTATAACATAATTATGTGAAATCACAAAAATCCTATCTATAGGAGTGTTTTTTGTTATCCATTTTTAATTTTTTTTAATTAATCAATCAAAAAGTCTATAATAAAAAAAGCCAAGCAATTACTGTTGCACTTGACTTTTCATTTTGGGAATTATAATACTTGACGTATTAATAATTAGTAGTGTCAAAAATTGCCCCTTGGTAAAAGGTGCTGGCGCAATTCTTATCTTGCCTTTAAAGGTGCGGGCGCGCGCGTAAAGGAATTTCTGATGTGCTGCGCCAGCAAAAATTGCACCTTCAAAAAAAATAAAAAAATTAATTATTCTAAAAAAAGCTATAAAATTGGATATAGGAGTTTTCTTGTGCAAATTAGAAAACACACTTATTTTCTCCGGATCCTAAAATTTAAAATAAAGCTTTGCTGCTTTAATCCAATTTATACATGTAAACAATGCCTGAAGGGAACTTAAATTATGGAAGAATATTTTGAAAACGTAAAAGATTGATTTTATTTAATAAACACTTATTCATCTAATAATATAGATGAAGAAGAAATACAAAAGACTTTTGAAGATAACACAAAAAGTTTTGAAAAATTTGAAGATAAGCACCTTTACTATAGCCTAATATCAGGAATTGTTTTTATGATTCATGAAATTGAATTTAACTTGGATGGGGCATCTAATCAAAAAATTTGCGATAAGATTCTATCAACAACAAATCTAGATGAGTTGGCAAAAGTTTTTGGCTTTGCAAGCAATTTACGAAGAATTAGTCATTTTGATTTTAATTATATATCAATAGAAGACAATGTTGTATCTGAGTACGCTAAAAATAACGTCTTATATACCTATGGGGAACCCAATATTGAAATAAATACAAGTGACCAACGAGTACCAAATGAAAAGAATATCACTTATTTATATTCATCTAAGGAACTAAAGGAAATTAAAAAAATTGTAGATCCAAAAGAAATAGAAAAATTCAAAAAGATTGATAATAACACTGAATTGCAATTTATTAATATTGATGGTGAGCAATTAATAAATTGACTAGAAAAAGTTTCCATCAATGAAATAATGAATTGATATAAAGACTATTCAATTAATGAATTTTTAGAAGAGTGAGGACTTGAAGATATAAAGGATATAGAAAATTTCTAGTATCTAAAAAAATTAACCACAGTATAAAAACTGCGGTTTTTTTATTGGTTTAGACTTATTTTCTTAGATTTTTTATCTTAGTATAATTAAATTCAATATTTTCAAATTGCCTATTTAGTTGCATCAATAAATATTTTCATTGCCTTATTATCTGATGCATTGATAAATGTTTCATAAGCTTTCATCATATCTGAAAGATTAAATCTATGTGTAATTAAATCTGAAACAGGTAATTTTCCAGTTGAAACAGCATTAATTAACATTGGCAATGTATTTGTATTAACTAATCCTGTTGTTAATGTAATGTTCTTAATTCATAGATTTTGAACATTGAAATTAACTGGTTTTCCATGCACACCAACAATTGAAATGTTTCCGCCTGCCTTAACAATTTGCTGACAAACATCTCAAGTTTGAGGAATCCCTACTGCTTCAATTGCAACATCAACACCATCTTCTCCGACAATTTCTTTTAAATTATCAAATAATTTTTCATCTGGTACTAGTGTATGTGTAGCACCTAATTTTTTAGCCATTTCTAAACGATTTTTATCTAAATCAATTACGATTAGATGCGCTGGTGAATACAATTGGGCAGTTAATAGGGCACCCATCCCTACTGGTCCAGCTCCTATAATTGCAACAGATTTTCCTGGACTAACATGTCCATATTGCACACCAATTTCATGACCTGTAGGAAGTGCATCTGATAGCATAACTGCAACTTCATCGTTAATTGTTTGTGGATATTTGTATAAACTATTATCTGCAAATGGAACTCTTACATATTCAGCTTGTGTTCCATTGATCATATAACCAAGTTTTCATCCACCCTCTGTTTCGCGGCAGTGTGAATATAATTGTTTTCTGCAATTATCACATTTTCCGCAAGGAGTAATACATCCAATTAAGACCTTATCACCGACTTTAACATTGGATACGCTTTCTCCAACTTCTTCAACAATTCCGATTCCTTCATGTCCTAAGATTCTGCCACTTACTACTTCAGGATTTTTTCCTTTATAAATTCCTAAATCAGTTCCACAAATTGTTGTTCTTGTTACTTTTACTATTGCATCTGTAGGTTTTAAAATTGTTGGTTTATCAACTAATTCAAGAGAAATATTATGTTCCCCGTGATAAACTAAAGCTTTCATTTTCATAATTTATATTTCTAAATCTCTTCTTTATATTTTTCTTACATTTCTTACATAAAAATTATAATGTATTAAAAGACTTATAGATATATAAGTAATGTTTGATTGTTTAGGTGCTTATTATAATCTCTAATTTATTAATACAGGTATTTTGATTGATACCTCAATGACTAAAGAGTTTTAAAATCTTGTATTTTTTATTTAGCAAAAAGTAGCTTAAAAATTAATCTTATGATTTTGCTGCTAATTTCATACTAATATCTATATAAGCCTAGGATTGCTTATTTAGGATAGATTAAAAAGGAGAATAAAAAACAAGAAAATTAGTAGTTTCTTGTTAAATTTAGTTTAAGGTTTTTTGTTATTTTATTTAGGTAATAAAGATTTATCGATTAAATATATAGTTGCGGTTTTGATAAACATATGAGTAATTTTCAAGTGTATATGATTCCATATTAATAGCAACATCATCATAATTAAAGATTAGAAAATAATAAAATTCTTCACTTAATTTCTTATCATCGTATTTATAAAAGCGTTCTTTTCAATTATCATTTTTAATTTTATATTTTTTAGTTAAATAATAATCTCTTTTTCTTACAATGATATATAAATCTAAGTTGTCTGAAAATTTAAATTTATTTAGTAGGTCAATATTTTCTTTTGTTTGAATATCTTCAAACAAATGACCATCTAATTTACTATTTTTGATTTTTCATTGATTAAATTCTTTTTTTACTTTATTCATCTTTTTTATAAAAAGCAAACTAATAGAGAATACTGCAATTGCAAAACCTAAAGCAGCTCATCATAGATAAATAAAATAGGTAATCTTAGCTTTTGAAATATCAATATGAAATCTTGTTATAAATGAAAGTGATATGAAGAATAAAGTTATTGAAATCACTATAAAAACAATAAAAGGGGGAATTAATTTTTTAAGTTTATTATTAAATGTATCAAAGAATGTGTTGTCTATTTTAATATTTTTAGATAAAAAGAAATTTGACGATTTTTCTTTTATTCATATTCTTTTTATTTGATAATGGGATATAAGAAGAAATATATAAAAAGCAATTAATAAAAAGAGATTTAAAAAAGAAAATGTCGTTGCTAGCGGGTTAAAAAGTTTATTGTCTGCTGAAATCATTGTCCAAGAACTCTCCTATAAAATATAAAAAATATTCTTTTGAGTAAGTAACATTATTGATTTGTATTCCTGAATCATAATCGAATAACAAGAAATACAGTAATTTTGGAATATCTATTTTGTTATCTTTTATAAAATCTTTATTTGTACTTTTAATCTTTTTTGTATAAAAATGTATCTTTGATTTCTTAAAAATAGGAACTTTTAATTCTAAGTCTTCATATAATATTATGTTCTTCAATTGCTCATAATTTAAGGGTTTTTCTATTTGCTTATTTCATTGAGGAAGTTTTCCATTTTGTATCACTCAATCGTCAATTATTTTTTTATTTTTATTTATCTTAAGAAGATCAAATGTAGTTTCTATTATTGCTATAATTGTAAGAATTGGAAAACCAATTAATGCAAATAAAACAAGGGAATCAGTAATATTATTCGTTTTTAAAATTATAAAATAATAAGATATTCCTAGACCTAAATCTACTAGTAAGATAAATATAATATAAGCAATTAAAAATGCACAATAGTTTCTTTCTCTCCTTAAAAAAATAGAAAACTTGTTAAAAATATCTTTTGGTAATTTTATTGAATTTGATAATATTGACTCTTTAGATCTGATCTTAATATTAATATATTCTCAATCATCTTTTTTAAGTCATCAATTAGCACAAGAAAATAAAATAAGAAGAAATCCAAAATTAGGAAGGATGATACTTATAAATAAAATTGATATTATATTTAACATTTCGAAATAAGATCCTAGTCTTTTATTTGTTCATTTTATTCATTAATTTTGTGTTTAAGCAGATTTATTAAATTTAGAAAATTTAGTATGCAAAAAAAAGTTTATTTTTTAAGTTCAAAGAAAAAATCTATTTGTTAATTGAATTATTATTTAAACATTCATCTATAAAGAATAAGAAGTATTCTTTTGAATAAATAACATTATTGATTTGTATTTCTGAATCATAATCGAATAACAAGAAATACAGTAATTTTGGAATATCTATTTTGTTATCTTTTATAAAAAGTTTTTTTGAATTTAAAATCTTATTTGTATAAAAATGTGCTTTAGAATCCTTGAAAACAGGAATTTTTATTTCGAAATCTTCATACAATATTGTGTTTTTGAATTTATCATAATCTAAGGGCTTTTCTATTTGTTTATTTCATTGAAGAAGTTTCTCATTTTGTATTACTCAGTCATCAATTATTTTTTTAGTTTTATTTATCTTAACAAGCTCTCTTATAAACCAAAATAATGGATAAGCTATTACAAGAATAAATATAGGTATTGAAATTCAATCAAAACTTCATTTTATTGCCTTCTTATCATTTTTTAAAAAAGCAAAATAAGGTTCTAAGGTCATAATTATATTTAATAAGAGTAGAAATAAAATAAGAGCAATTAGAAGACTAAGATAAATTTTTTCTTTTCTAAAAAATATATAAAAATTATTAAATGTCTCTTTTGGTAATCTTATTGATTGTGATAACATTGTTTTCTTAGAATGAATTTTAATGTTATAGATGTTACTTGTTTTTTTAGCATGAATGTAAGGAATAGAATGGATTAAAATGATACCAAATATAAGTATTGGTAAAAACACACTTACAACTATAATAAAAGATGTATTTGACATATACTAATTATCCTAAGTTATCTCATTTTATTTTATTTGGAAATGTTCTAAGATATTCATCTCTCTTTGGATCCCTAACTCTTACAAGTCCATTTGCACTTAATTTCAATAATTTTTTCAACGTTTTTCACCTATTTCTTGGTTTTTAAAGTGAGTATTAATTCTATCTATATCTATTTTCATAAGATATATCAAGATTAGTTTCATTTATCACAATTCATATTAATTTTTTTAAGATTTGATATTATTGCACTAAGTTCAATTGACATATTTATGTTCTTCAAAGACTACACTATTTGCAGTAAGTGGCAAAATGGAAGCTGATAATGAATTCATCAATTTGAATAATTGCATAATCTAAACTTCTTTTTATCTTATTTCATTAATTTTTTTAATCAAATGAGATTAAAATAACCTAAACCTTAAGCTAATTTAAATTGCTAATTTTTATAACTATAATTACTCATCTCATTTTTATTTTATAACTTTATAAAAATTTGTTTTTAAGATTTTTTATGATGTCAAAAAATAAATAAAAATAGACCAAAAAACTTAAAATTGGTCTATTGCTTAACAAGCAAGATTTAATTTTTAGTTAGTAATTAATATCCCATTGCTTCTTCATATTCTTCAAGACTTCCATAGAATAGAAAACTTTCTTTTTCTTTGATTTCAAGAATTACGTTTGCACATTCTTTAATCATCGCACGGTTATATGTAGTAAAAATAGTAGAACCTTTGTATGATTTGAGTGCATCAATTAGGCTATCAATTGATTCAGAATCTAAGTGGTCTAAAGGTTGATCAAAGATTAAAAAGTTACTTTCTTCAAGCATTAGTTTGGACATCATTAATCTAACCTTTTCACCCCCACTGGTAACTTGAACATTTTTAAATACACTATCATTTGAAAATAACATTCTGCCAAGAAAAGCACGCATTCTTGCATCACTATTATCTTTAGTTTCTTGAGTGCTATTATTTAGAGGTCATTTGCTAATTCAATCAATGATTGATTGAGACTCATTGAAATATTCTTGATTATTTGATGGAAAATAATTTGGAGTAATTGTAATTCCCCATTCAACAGTTCCAGAAGCTGGTTTTCTTTTGCCAATTAAGATCTCAAGAAATCTAGTTTTTGCAATATCATCATTTCCAATAATAACCATCTTGTCACCACTTTTAAGGCTAAATGATACATTTTCAAATAAGATATCATTATTCTCATTAATGTAAGTTAAATTCTTAACATTAAGTATTTGCTTACCTGGAGTTCGATTAAGATCAAACTTGATAAATGGATATTTTCTTGAAGATGGTTTTATTTCATCAATAACAATTTTTTCTAGCAGTTTTTTCCGACTTGTTGCTTGTTTTGATTTTGAAGCATTAGCTGAGAATCTAGCAATGAATTCTTTAAGTTTTTGAGCTTGTTCTTCTTTACGCAGATTGGTTTTTTGCTGCATTTCAATAAGAAGTTGGCTTGATTGTTTTCAAAATGAATAATTGCCAATAAATAGTTTAGCTTCAGAGTAATCAATATCAATGATATGAGTACAAATTGCATCCAAAAAATCACTATCATGACTAACAACAATCACAATATTGGGATAATCCATTAAAAAGTTTTCAAGTCATTTGATTGTTTTTAAATCAAGACGGTTTGTTGGTTCATCCATTACCAAAATATCAGGATTGCCAAATAATGCTTTAGCTAATAAAACTTTAACTTTTTCATTTGCTTTCAACTCTTTCATTTGAATATTTCACTTACTTGGTTCAATTCCTAAATTTGATAATAAAGTTTGTGCATCATTTTCAGCACTTCATCCTCCCATTTCACCATATTTTTCTTCAAGATGACTTGCTTTTTCATAATCTGCATCTGTTGCATTTGGATTTTCATAGATTTTATTTTTTTCAAGATTAATTTCATATAACTCTTTATTTCCCATAATCACAACGTCAGTGACATTATAAGCATTAAATTCATCTTGATTTTGTGATAAAACGCTCATTCTTGCATTTTTATTTTTAATAATTTGTCCTTCTGACGCTTCAATTTCACCACTTAAAATTTTTAAAAATGTTGATTTTCCAACCCCATTTGCACCAATAATGCCATAAACATTTCCTGGTAAAAATTTGATATTGATATTTGAAAAAAGTTTTTTATCAGGGAAAATTTTACTAATTCCAACGACATCTAACATTACTTATACCCCCCTTTTTATTTGTTTTCTTTGTAACATCTTTTAATATATTTATTTGAAATTTATATTTGTTAAAATTTAAATAAATTTTTATAAATGTTAACACATAAATTTTTAAATTAAATTTTAATATTAAAAAATGATTTATAATTTATTTGTTTTAAAAAAAATAAGCATCCTTAGCTCAGTTGGCAGAGCAAGGGACTCTTAATCCCTGGGTCGTGGGTTCGAGCCCCACAGGATGTACCATATCAAAAAAAGACAAGTGAGAACGCTTGCCTTTTTTGTTTTCAAAAACTATATAAATTCAATATTTAAATCATCATCCAAAACAGTGATTTCAATGATTGCTTGATCAAGATTTTGGTTACTTAAAATTAAATCTGCAATTTGATTTTCAATATGATTTTGAATAAATCTTTTGATTGTTCTTGCGCCAAATGCAACGTTAAATGATTTGTTAGCAATAAATTCAATGACAGATTTATCAAAAACTAATTTAATTTTTGTGTTATCCAAAATTCTTTTGCTTAATTTATTTAATTCTAATTGTGTAATTTCTTGAATTGTTTTTAAATCTAAGTAATTAAAAGGAATAATTTCATCAATTCGATTAATAAATTCGGGTTTGAATTTTTTTAATAGAATTTTGTTAATTTCTTCTTTTGTTGGCATTTTGTTGATGATTTCTTCGGAACCAATATTTGAGGTCATGATAATAATCGTATTTTTGAAGTTTATTTTTCTTCCCTTATTATCACTTAAAACTCCATCATCAAGAATTTGTAACAAAATATTTAGAACATCAACATGTGCTTTTTCAATTTCATCAAACAAAATAATTGAATAAGGATTTTGACGGACTTTTTCACTTAGTTGGCCACCATTGTCATCATATCCAATATATCCCGGAGGCGAACCAATTAATTTTGATGTTGAATGTTTTTCCATATATTCAGACATATCTAAACGAATAATGTGATTTTCATTATCAAATAAATTAGCAGCTAAAGCTTTTGCTAATTCGGTTTTTCCGACCCCAGTTGGTCCTAAAAAAAGAAACGAACCAATAGGACGATTTGGATCATTGATATTAACCTTATTTCTTTTAATTGCCTCAGAAACAAGTTTAATTGCTTCGGGTTGTCCCTTAACTCTTTTTGCTAAATTATTGCTTAAGTTAAGTAATTTTGTTTTTTGACTTTCTAATAATTTAGTAATTGGAATTTTTGTTCATTTGCTAACAATATTAGCAATTTCTTCTTCATCAATTGTTTCTTTAATTAAACGATTTTTTAAGGAATTTAGTTTGTTTTCAATCTCTTTTTGTGATTCTTCAAGTTGTGGAATTAAAACATACATAATTTTTGATGCTTCTAAATAATTGCCTTCTGATTGCAAGATTGGAAGATGTCTTTTTAAATCCTCAAGATTATCTTTAGATGCAGAAAGTTTCGTTAGTAATTCTTTTTCATGATTTCATTGATTAATCAAATTAGAATGTTCGTTTTTTAAATTCGTTAATGAATCATTAATTTGTTTGATTCGATCAGCATTATTATTAAGATTTTTGTTAACTGAGTTTGTGATTGCTGCTTTTTCAATTTCTAATTTTGCAATTTCATAATTTAGTTTTTCAATTGGTTCAGGAATATATTTCATTTCTGTTTTAATATTTGAAGCAGCTTCATCAATTAAATCAATTGCTTTGTCTGGTAAAAAACGATCTGAAATATATCTTGCTGATAAATTTGCAGCAGCAACTAATGCTTCATCTTTAATTTTTACTTCATGATATGTTTCATATCTTTCTTTGATTCCTCTTAGAATTGAAATTGTGTCTTCAATTGAAGGTTCTTGAATGAAAATTTTTTGCATTCTTCGCTCAAGAGCAGAATCTTTTTCAATATATTTTCGATATTCTTCTAGTGTTGTTGCGCCAATTAAATGTAATTGACCTCTTGCCATCATTGGTTTAAGCATGTTAGCAATATCCATACTTCCATCCCCACTTTGACCAGCACCAACAATCATATGAATCTCATCAATGAATAGAATGATTTCTCCATTTGATTCTTCAATTCTTTTTAGAATTTCTTGGACTCTTTCTTCAAATTGTCCCCGGAATGAAGTTCCAGCCACAATTGAAGAAATATTTAATTCATAAAGTTGCTTATTTTTAAGATTTTCAGGAACTTGGTTTTCAACAATTTTTAAAGCAAGTCCTTCAACAATTGCAGTTTTACCAACACCAGGTTCGCCAACTAAAACTGGATTATTTTTAGTTTTTCTTGACAAAATTCGTACCAGTGAGCGAATTTCTTCATCCCGATTAATTACTAATTCTAGTTTTCGCTCAAGTGCGAGTTGTGTTAGATTTCTTCCATATAATGTTAATGGATCTTTTTTTTGTTTTTCTTCAGCAGGTGTTCATGATGCGTGCATATTTATAAACCTCCTAATTTTGATTACAGACTAAATTATAACATATCTTTTAGCACTCTTTATATTAAAGTGCTAATTTTTTTTAACATGATTTTTATGGATTTTTTTAATTTATTTGCTTAAAATATTGTTAGGAAAAATATTTTGTTCTTTTTTAAATCCTTATATTTAAAATAAGATATTGGATTTATTAAACTTTAATTATTTAATTAAACAAAAAGTAATATAATGATAATTAGGTTATTTTCTTATGAATAGCCATATTGCACATGAATAAATTAAATGGAAAAAATTTTTGAATAACTTATGCTACTTTTAATATTGCATTATTGCTTATATTTAGTTCAATATCCTTTTATGATTACTCATTATTATTAGGATATTTCGTTGGCATAATTAGTTTTTTATTATTTTTATGTTCACTTTTAATTGTTTTAAAAATGATCAAAAATGCTGCTGATAATCCCCAAGCAAAAAAACTAAAAAAAAGGCAAATTGGGAATTTTTTTGTAGCAATTTTAATTTTTATTTTATTTATGTTTTTAAATATTGGAATTTTTGCATTATTTATTTGAGTAAATTATTATTATCATCATACTTATGATTTAAGTTCAAAAATTGCATTTTTTCCGTTTCATGTAATAACAATGACAAGTCCTTATTTATTATTATCCTTATTTGTTATCATTCGGGGAATTGCAATGTTATTTACAAATAAAAAGAAAGGAGAATAATGGATAAGCTATTTGGAAGTAATGAAATTAATTCCAACCATCTTTTTTCGCTTGTTTTATTAGTTTTTATTGTTTTAGTTTTATCAGTCCTTATTTATATAGCAATCAAACGTCAAAAAATTAATAAAGCGCCAAATGCAGCAATTGTTTTGGTTGAAAGTGTTGTGATTGGTGGAGATAATTTCTTAAGTGATACACATGAATCAAAATTTGATAAAGCAAATCCATATTTAATATCCTTATTTGCTTTTATATTTTTTGGTAATATCCTTTCATTAGTTGGTTTTGCACCAATTGGTTCAAGTTTATCAGCAGTTTTAGCAGCAACGGTTGTAACATGACTTGGAACTGCAGGAATTGGATTTGCGTACAGCAAATTTAAGCATCTTATTAAATTACTAAATCCATTAGAATTCGCATCAAACTATTCACCAATTATTTCGCTTACTTTCCGGGTATATGGAAATATTATTGGTGGTGTTGTTTTAGTAACCCTTAATACAATATTTCTAAATAATATTTGAGCAAAAATAATTGGTGTTGAGCCATCAGCTTCAGCCGCAACATTCAATCCTTTTGGAATCTTGATTATGCCTGCTTTTAATCTTTATTTTGATTTATTTGGCGGCGCAATTCAAGCATTTGTATTTGTTGTTTTAACAATGTCTTATTGAGCACAGGCAGCTGAGGTTGATGTTAAAGAAAAACATAAGAAAAAAATCAAAGATTGAAAAAGAAGACTACTTGCAAAGAAACAAAAAGATCAGATTGAAAAACAAGTAGCAACACAAATTTAAATTTATTTTTTAGGAGTTTAAAATAATATGATTGACAAATTAGATAAAATTAGTGAAACAATTTTAAGATTTAATCCCGAACAAGCAGGAAATAAAGATAATGCAAATTATCCACTTGCTTATGGATTAACAATGTTGGGAGCTGGTGTTGCAATTGCCGGGGCCGGAATTGTTTCTTTAGGACAAGGTATTGCTGTTGGAAAAGCCTGTGAAGCAGTTGGAAGAAATCCTGAGGCTTTAGCAAAAGTTCGGACATTATTAATTTTAGGATTAGCAATTGTTGAAACAGCTTCAATTTATTGTTTAGTTATTGCTTTATTATTAATCTTTGTATAAAATATCAGATTTAAGATTTGAAAGAAAAGTATAATTTTATGGATATAGTTGAAGTATTAAATGCTAAAAAAAGTATTTCTGAAGAACTTAATAATACTTTTTCACAATTAAAATTTAATTGACCAATCTTTGTATTTTCATTAATTGTTTTAATGTTGGTAACGGCAATTATTACTTTTTTAGTTTATAAACCATTAAAAAAAATGGTTAAATCACGCCAAAAATTGATTCAAGATAATATTGATGCATCAATCAAAGCAAAAGATGAAGTCTTAAAAGTGCAAGAAGAACGTGACAGAATGATTATTGAAGCAACAAATCAAGCAAGAGTAATTATTAATAATGCAAAAGCAGAAAGCGAAAGAATTGTTAATAGTGGTTCAGCCTCAGCAAAGAAAAAAGCTGAACTTATGCTTGAACAAGCCGAAATTTTGATTTCTAAAAAACGTGCTGAATTTGAAAATGAGCAAAAGCAGATTATTATGGAAAACGCAATTGAAGTTGCTAAAAAAATCATTGGTCGGGAAATTAAAGATAGTGATAATATCAAAATGATTAATGAAGTAATTAACAAATAATTATGACGGAATTAAATGAAACTGTTAATAATTGAACATTTGCTTTATTTGATTTAGCAAGAGAAACAGATCAATTATTAAGTCAAATAAGCAACGAAAGTGTTCAAATTTTAAAAATTATTAAGCAAAATAAGGATTATTTAAAAATACTAAATTCTTTTGATCTTTCAATGGAGCAAAAAAATCAATTGATTGACGAAGCTTTTAGTTCATATCATCCCTATCTTTTAAATACAATTAAGCTAGCAACAAAAAAACATGCAATTAAATATCTTGATGGAATTTTACATCGCTTCATTGAGTTATCAAATGATAAATTAAATATTAAATTTGGTTATGTTTATTCAACAAAAAAATTAACTGCAAAAGAAATTACAAAACTGCAAAACAAATTATCTTCACAACTCAAATCAAAAGTAGTTCTTGTCAATGAAATTGATAAAAAATTAATTGGTGGAATCAAAATAAAAGTTGATGAATTTTTAATTGATAATTCAGTTTTAGGCAAATTAAATAACATTAAAAAATCAATTGAATTATAAAATTTAAGAAAGGAATAGTATGGCACTAAAACCAAGTGATTTATCAGCAATTATTAAAAACCAAATTAAAAATTTCAATGAAACAATTAGTTATGATGAAGTTGGTCGGGTAATAACCGTTGGTGATGGAATTGCGCTTGTAAGTGGTTTGAATAATATTGAATATGGTGAATTAGTAATTTTTGAATGCGGCATTGTTGGAATGGCATTAAACCTTGAAGAAGAATTAGTTGGGATTGTTGTCATGGGCGATGATCGAAACATTGTTGAAAATTCAAGTGTCAAACGAACCAATCAAGTTATTTCCGTAAGTGTTGGCGATTCATTATTGGGAAGAGTTGTTAATGCATTAGTTAAGCCAATTGATGGTAAAGGTAAAATTGATGAACAAATTAATCGTCCAATTTTTAAAATTGCGCCTGGTGTGATGACAAGAAAAGAAGTTTCTGAACCTCTACATACAGGAATTTTAGCAATTGATGCCTTAATTCCAATTGGTAAAGGACAACGTGAATTAATCATTGGTGATCGTCAAACTGGAAAAACAGCAATTGCGATTGATACAATCCTTAACCAAAAAGGTAAAGATGTTTATTGTATTTATGTTGCAATTGGTCAAAAAAATTCAACAATTACCCAAATCGTTGATCAATTAGCAAAAAATGATGCTTTAAAATATACAGTTGTTGTTGCAACCTCAGCTTCAGATAGTGCACCATTGCAATATATTGCTCCGTATACAGGGATTACAATTGCTGAAGAATGAATGGCAAGAGGAAAAAATGTTTTAATTGTTTATGATGATTTATCAAAACATGCTGTTGCTTATCGAACATTATCACTGCTACTTCGAAGACCACCAGGACGTGAAGCTTATCCAGGCGATGTTTTTTACTTGCATTCACAACTTCTTGAAAGATCAGCCAAACTAAATAGTGATTATGGTGGTGGTTCAATTACAGCACTACCAATTATTGAAACTCAAGCAGAAGATATTTCAGCTTATATTCCAACAAATGTAATTTCAATTACAGATGGACAAATTTTTACTAAAGAATCATTATTTAACTCAGGGCAAAGACCAGCCATTGACATTGGGTACTCAGTTAGTCGGGTAGGTTCAGCTGCACAAACAAAATTGATGAAAAAAGTTGTTTCAAGTTTAAAACTTGAATTAGCACAATATAATGAAATGCAAGCATTTTCACAATTTGGATCAGACCTTGATCAAAATACAAGAACAATCTTGGAACATGGTTCAAAAGTTTATGAATTATTGAAACAACCGCAGTTTTCACCATATTCGCCAGCACAACAAATTATTTTGCTATTTTGTGCGAAATATCGTTTGATTAATGTGATTCCTAAAAATATGATTGCTAAATATGGTCAAGAAATTCTAACTTATTTTGCAACTAATACTGAAGCACTTAAAATCATTCGAAAAATTGAAGAAGCAAATGATTGAACAAATGAATTAATTGAAGAAATTTATCAACAAATTATTTTATTTAATGATTTATTTGTTAAAACAATTCCAATGTATTCAAGTGATAATTACACCCCAGTTCCAGATTTACCATGAAAAGCTTACAAACAATAAAGCACCGAATTAATTCAATTAATTCAACAAAAAAAATTACGAAAGCAATGGAATTAGTTGCAGCTGCAAAATTTGCAAAAAATAAAACTAAAATTAGTAATATCAAAGCATATTTTAAAAATGTCGAAAAAATTTTTATTAGTTTAATTAAAAACATCGACCAAGATATTGATAAGTTGCTAAATAGCCGCGCATGGAAATTTAAAGCACGTCGGAATCTTTACATTGTTTTTGGAAGCGATTTAGGACTTTGTGGCTCATTTAATTCAGAAATGTATAAAAAAATTATTGACGTTGTGAAGGCTGAAGATATTTTAATTGTGATTGGCAATAAGTTATTAAGTCTTGTTGAAAAAAATAAAAAATATCATATTATTCAAGCATTAACCCAAATTAGTGATAATCCAAATTTTGATATAGCGCAAATACTTTCGAATAAAATTTATGATGTTTTAGAAATATCATTGTTAAATTCAGTGAAATTAATTTATACAAATTATGAAAACCCTTTAAAATCATTTCCGGTTGTGCAAGAAATATTTCCGATTTCAAAAAAAACAATTAATGATTTTGAAGAAGGTTCTGATTCTTTAAATCAAGTTCAAAAAGATGTTATATTTGAACCAAATCCAGAAACAATTTTAATGAATTCATTCAAGATATTTTTTGAGGCTTCAATTTTTCATGCACTTATTAATTCAAAATTAGCTGAAACAAGTCAGCGTCGGACAGCAATGGAGCAAGCAAGTGATAATGCTGAAGATCTAATTGATGATCTTAAAAATCAATACAACATTTCTCGTCAATCAAAAATTACACAAGAACTAACAGAAATCATTAATGGTTCGAATTCTTAAAGGAGTCTATAAAATGGCACAAACAAAGACAAAAAATAAAAAAGAAGAATTAAATTATGGGGTAATCACACAAATTTTAGGTGCAGTTATCGATGTTAGGTTTGAAGAAGGTAAAGCGCCTAAGATGCTCAATGCACTTGAAGTTATTGATGAAAAAAATCCTCATAATAAACAAATTTTAGAAGTTGCCCAACATATTGGCAATGATACAGTTCGAACGATTGCAATGAGTCTAACAATTGGGTTAAGACGGGGAATGAAAGTCTTAGATTTAAAAGCACCAATTTCAGCGCCAGTTGGACAAGAAATTTTGTCAAGAATGTTTAATGTTTTAGGTGAACCAATTGATTTATTAGGTGGTGAATTTGCTAAAAAAATGCCAATTCATCGTAGTGCACCTGGGTTTGAAGAGCAAAAATCAACACTTGAAATTTTTGAAACAGGAATTAAGGTGATTGATCTTTTAATCCCTTATATTAAGGGTGGAAAAATTGGTTTATTTGGTGGTGCTGGGGTTGGCAAAACAGTTTTAATTCAGGAATTAATTAATAATATTGCCAAGCAACATGGAGGATTATCAGTTTTTGCAGGTGTTGGGGAAAGAACAAGGGAAGGTAATGACTTATACCATGAGATGAAAGCAAGTGGTGTTTTGGATAAAACAGCTTTAGTTTTTGGACAAATGAATGAACCCCCTGGAGCCAGAATGCGAGCTCCCTTTACTGCACTAACAATGGCTGAATATTTTCGGGATGAAATGGGACAAGATGTTTTGTTATTTATTGATAACATTTTTAGATTCACCCAAGCAGGTTCTGAAGTTTCAGCACTTTTAGGAAGAATGCCATCAGCCGTTGGTTACCAACCAACATTAGCTGTGGAAATGGGACAGTTGCAAGAAAGAATTACTTCTACAAACAAAGGTTCAATTACATCTGTTCAAGCAGTTTATGTTCCAGCTGATGATTTAACAGATCCAGCGCCGGCTACAACGTTTACACATCTTGATGCTAAAACAGTTTTAGATCGTGATATCGCCGCACTTGGAATTTATCCAGCAATTGATCCACTTGGTTCAAATTCAAGAATGATGGATCCAAATATTATTGGTTTGGAACATTATAATACCGCAAGAGAAGTGCAAAATATTTTACAAAGATTCAAAGAATTACAAGATATTATTGCAATTTTAGGAATGCATGAACTATCTGAAGAAGATAAAAAAGTTGTTGCAAGAGCAAGAAGAATTCGTAGTTTCCTATCACAACCATTTTTTGTTGCTGAAAAATTTAGTGGAATTGCTGGGAAATTCATTAAACTAGCTGATACAATCAGATCATTTAAGGAAATTTTAAGTGGTAAATATGACAATTTACCTGAAGAAGCATTTTTATATGTGGGAACAATTGAAGATGTGATTGAAAAAGCAAAAACTCTTGGTTATAATTTTGAAGCTTAATTTATGTTATGAATGATAAAGAAATAAATTTAGTAATAAGCACACCAAATGGTGTCTATTATGAAACAAAAACGCCAATTGTTACTTTTACAACAACTGAAGGCCAGATTGGCTTGATGAAAGATGCAACACCTTTTTTAGCTGCTTTGGTACCATCACAAGTAATTATTAAAACCAAGAATAATCAAAATAAAATTTTTTATATTGATCGCGGAATTGTTGAATTTAAAAATAATTTATTATCTTTAATTGTCAATAATATTGATACAAAGGCGCTTGATTTGGAAACAAAATTCGAAAAATCACACCAACAAACAAGATATACTGTGATTGAAGAGTTATACGTTAAAAAGAAAGTTGCTGAACAAAAAAACAATTTATAAAAATACAGAAAAACCAGTTTCTGTATTTTTTTGTAAACTAAAAAAAGTTTGATGCATTTTAAAAATAAACTTTTTTTGCTGTTATAAATATTTTTTATTATTAAAAAAAATTTTGTTAAATATCTTAAACATAAAACTAATAAAAATATTTAAACATTATATTTTTTTTCTAACAAATTATCTAACTCTAATAATTGGTTTGTTGAAGGTTTAAATATTTGTCAAAAATCATTAATTGTATTTTCAATTGCATTTGATAAATAGAAATTATTGTCTTCTTCTTCATCCTGATTTGTTAATGAAGACATTTTTAGACACAAATCACCAAGCTCAAAATCAATTCCAACATTTTTTAAAATATTTTTGTAAAAATCATTAATTTCATCTTGATAAGTTTTAACTTCAGCATCATGATAAAAATAAATATCTTCATCAAAAATGTCATTATAACCTGTTTTAGCAATTAATCCATATTTATCTTTAATATAGTTTGTCATAATTTGCGTTAATTTTTTTACAAGTTTAATTCCTAGTGTTAAAAAGAAAAATGTGCGGTAATCTTGAACTTTATATTTTAGATGCATTAAGAAACAAAGTGCTTTGTCATATTTTTTCTTATCATAATTTTCTAAATTATCCATGATTGTTCAAAAGCTTAATTTTTTAGATTCATTAGTATCACTTAAAATTTCAATTAAACTATCAACAAAAGAAAGGGGTGCATCATAAATTTTATTGTCTTCTTCATCATAAAGTTTTAAATATTGATCTTTGATAATGATTGAATCATTTAAAGCATTTAATAATGTTATTTCATCTTTTCAAAAAATGTCATCACCATGGGCAAATAATTTGTTTCAATCTAAAAAATATAGTTTTCGCATGTTTATAAACCTCAATAATTAATTTGTTTTAGTTTAATGAGAAAGATTTTATATTCCTAAAATTATAACTTATCTTATGCAAATCTGAAGTGATTTTAACTATTTAAGTGTAAAAAAAATTTCTACTTTTTTATAAATAAAATAAATATTTATAAAAAAAGGTAACAAAATCTTTTAAAAATAGTATAGTTTAAGTTGAGATATTTTTAAAAAAATTTGTTTGTTTTAACTTTTATTTTTTGTCTTGGATTAAGTTTTTAATTTATTTTTGAAAAAAGGTAAAATATTTGTAGTTTTTATTTAATTTAATGCGCTTTAATATGAAAGAAAATTAAACATTTTTAAGGAGTTGGAGGTTATTTATGGAAAAAGTTATTTATGTTGCTGGCGGATGTTTTTGGGGTGTTGAAGCATTTTTTGCAAAAATTAAAGGTGTAGTTGATACAGAAGTTGGTTATGCAAATGGCATTACCAAAGAAACTAGTTATCAAAATCTAAAAAATACCCAACATGCAGAAACACTAAAAATCACCTATGATCCAAATTTAGTTTCATTAGAAGAATTAATTTTGTATTTGTTCAAGATTATTAACCCAAGTTCTTTGAATAAACAAGGAAATGATGTTGGTATTCAATATCGAACTGGCGTTTATTATCAAGATAATGCTGATTTAATGAAACTTGAAGCATTATTTGCATATCTAAAAAAAGATTATGATCCTTTTTATGTTGAACTAAAACCTTTAGATCATTTTGTTGTTGCGGAAGAATATCATCAAGATTATTTACAAAAAAATCCTTATGGATATTGTCATGTTAATTTAAATGCTAATTATGGATTAACAAGCAAGGACAAAGAAATTATCAAGCAATTAAGAAAAGAACTTAGTTTGGACAAATTAAGTTATGAAGTACTAAAAAATTCGGCAACTGAAGCACCACATACTTCTTTTTTAAATAATGAGTATCGTAAGGGAATTTATGTTGAAAAAATCACGGGTGAACCACTTTTTTCATCATCAACAAAATTTGATGCAGGATGTGGTTGACCAAGTTTCTCAGAACCAATTGCTAAAAAAAGTATTTTATACTTTGAAGATACTTCGCACAACATGCTTCGAACTGAAGTAAGATCGGGACAAGGCAATAATCATTTAGGTCATGTTTTCAATGACGGCCCAAAAGCAATGGGCGGATTAAGATACTGTATTAATGGTGCAGCTTTGGATTTCATTCCGTATGAAGAAATGGATGAAAAAGGTTATTCTGCATATAAAGAATTTGTTAAATAAAAATATAAATTCGATTATTTAAAAATTTTAAGGTTAAAAAAAATGAAAAAAATCACCAAAGTATCATTAATTTGTTTGACAACATTCGCAACTATTACAACGATTGCTGCAACAGTCATTGCTGCCCGGGTTTCAAGTCCAAAATTCAAGCTTAAACAAGGAATTCAAAAAGTTATTAATCTTTCAAAAGAAAAAAAGGATTGAACTGAGGAAGAAAAAGAACAGATCAAAAAAATTCTTGAGGAAGCAAATCAAACTTTAAACAATCAAGAAAAAAATAACGATGATTTTAAAGATGCTTTAAACACTTTAGAGAGTCATTCACAACCAATTTTGAAAAAACACTAAAATCAAATAAAAAAATTCTTATTTAATGTTAATTTTAAAAATTTGTTATAACTAATATTAAACCTAATATTAGAATTGAAGGAATATTTTTAAAACTTCGATTAGCAGAGTGTAGTTTTGCTAGTTCTGTATCACTTTAAGATGACAAAATTAAAAAAATGAATCAAAAAAAGCAGGTTTTAATAATAAACTTGCTTTTTTATATTTTTTTATGTTCAAAAATTGCTTAAATGAATTATTATTTATATTAGTTTAATAATATAAAAAAACAATATAGCAGTTCATAAAGATAATTTTTATTTTGATTGATAAAGTAGTTTTGAATTAAAATAAAATTTTAAACTTTTAAATAAGGTTAAACTCGGATTTTTTTAGTAATTTTAAAAATACTTATTTTGTTTCATTCCAAATAATTTGGATATAGTTTTAAAAATCAACAAAAAAATAGGATTTTTTTTAAAAAAAGGAAAATAAAATTAAAAAATTTGTTTTATTTTTGCTAATTTTTTAACAAAAATTTATTTTCTATAAAAATGTTAATAATAAGAAATAATTAAGAAAAATACCCCCATTTTTTCATTTTAATAATTTAAAAATTAATAAATAAGAAAGGAATATATCAAAAAAATATGAAAAAACAAAAAACATTAAAATATTTTTTGAGTGCAGCAGCTCTTAGTTTATTCCCGGTTGCTTTATTATCAGCAAGATGTGAAAATACTAAGCCAATTAATGATAATCATCTTGAATTTGAAATTAGCAAGCATGGTTTCAAAAATTTTAATAAAGAATATACAATCCAAGAAAGAGATGATTTATTAGCTTACCGGATTAAAAATAAAAATGAAATGATTTATATTGATGTTGATCAATTTCTAAACGCTCTAAGTGGATTGGTTGATGAAGAAAGTTATAATATTAAAATTGATGAAAATAATAATGAAAAAATATATGAAGTAATTGATACAAACGGGAAAATCTTAAATAAACTTGTTATCAATTGAGAAAAAAATACAATTTTTACTCCAAGTTCATCATTTTTCTTTCAAATTTTAAAAGCTCGCGAATTAACTGACTCAGGTCGTTTTTTACAAACTGAATATGAGTCAAAAAATGAGGATGATAAAGGAATAACATTTGATTTATCTAAATATAAGATGGATATTTTATATAAAGATAAAAAAGTTTTAATTCCATTTTCAGTCTTTAATACTTTGTTTATGAGTTGAGCATATAACAATATCTATTTTAATGGTGATACATTTACAAACGTTGAAGCCGCAGTCGATATTTTTCCAACTGATGAAAAAGATGATTTTAAGGAAAGAATCATTAAAGATGCAAAAATTAGTCAACTTACTCCAACAAAAGAAGAACGTGAAGCTAATTTTAATCATTTAATGTTTGCAATGGATTATTTTTATGGATTAAAGCAATATAAAGAAATTAAGTCATTTGAAGACTGAATTGGTCCTAGTTACAAAGAAAAATTATTATCAATCAATCCCGAGGAATTTCATCAAGCATATATTGATATTTTTCATAAGAAATTAAATGAATTGCATACAAGAATTAATACCCTTTCATATTATGATGGATACCATGAAAAACATTTGCGAAACCGTTTAAAAAGACCAGATGATTTTGGTGATTATTTTAATGAATTTAATAACAACCGTGAATCATTAGTAAAACAATTTGAAGAAAAATTTAAAAAGAAAATAAGTGAATTTCAACCTGAAGATTATATTCGTTATCATGGCAATACAGCAATTGTTACGCTTTTAAGATTTAAAGATGGAACGGCTGAAGAAATAGCTTCGAAAGACGCTTGAAAACATGATACATATTTCTTAATGCGTCACTTAATGGCAGAAGTTGCAAAAAAACCTGAAATTAAAAATATTGTTTTAGATATTGCAATTAATGGTGGCGGAAGTGTTTTATCAATGATAAGAACCCTTGGATTTATGACAGATAAACCAATTTTAAACCGTGAATATAATGTTCTTGATCAAAGAGCTGATTTAAGTAAATCAAAAGTTGATACAAATGGCGATGGCAAATATGATGGCGACGCATATGACAAATATAACTGAAGTTTATTAGTGGGAATGAATTCATTTAGTGCAGCCAACCAATTAACAAGCATTGTCAAAGAAATGGGCATTGCCAAAATCATTGGTCAAAAATCAGGGGGTGGTATGTCAGCAATTATGCCAATTGTTTTAAATGACGGAACAACAATCACAATTAGTTCGCCAAATAACGCTGTTCATGGTGAAAATAATCAAGAAATTGAAAGCGGAATTGAACCAGACATTAAACTTGATTACAAAGATTTTTACAACGACGCAGCAATTGACCAGGCTTTAAATGCATCAAGAAATTAAATTACAAAAATTCCCAAATAAATACGATTGGGAATTTTTTAATTTTTTAGTTTATATTTTATTTTTAGTTTAAAAATTAAGGAATAAAATTCTTATGGGACTTGTCCCAAAAAAACAAGGAATTTTTTATTTAATATTTATATGAAAAAAGGAAATAAAACAAAATTTTTTAAAACAATTTTACCAATTATTGCAACAAGCATTATTCCAATTTCAGTAATTTCAGCAAGTTGCGAAAACAAAAAAATTCCTGATAGCCAACTAAAAATGTCTGTCACACAGCATTCATTTAAAAATTACAATCCTGAATATACAATCAATGATAATAATTTATCAGTTTATCGGATTAAAAATCAGGAAGAAATGGCTTTTGTGGACCTTGATGAATTTTTAAAAGCACTAGATGGATTTATTGATCCAACGAAATTTATTTCAAGAGTCGATTATGAAAAACATCAAAAAATTTATGAAGTAAAAGATGAAGATGGTCAAGTTACAGCCCAAATGGTAATTGATTGAGAAAAAAACACCATTTTTGTCAATGGTACTACATTTTTTTGAAGCATTCTAAAACCGCAAGAATTAACAGATGGTAATCAATTTTTAGAACTTGATTATGAAGTTAAGTATGAAAATGAAAATGGGATTACTTTTGATTTATCTAAATACCATATGGACATCATTTATAAAGATCAAAAAATTTTAATTCCTTTCTTAATTTTTAATACTTTATTTATGAGTCAAAATTATAATAATATTTATTTTAACGGTGACACATTTACAAATGTATTTGGCGGCATTGATTCATATTCTTCAGCCACATTCCCACCTGAGGCTCGCCAAAGAATTAAAAACCAAGCAACAGTTGCCAAAAAACCACAAACAATAAAAGACCGGGTTGTTAACTTCAATCATTTATTATTTGCAATGGATTATTTTTATGGATTAAAAGATTACAAAAAAATTACTTCATTTGAAGATTATATTGGCAATGAAGATAAGAAAAAAATTCTATCAACTAATCCCGATGAATTTCATGAAGGATATATAAATGTATTCCATAAAAAATTAAATGAATTGCATACAAGATTAGATTCATTTTCATATTATGATTTATCATCAGAAGAATCACTGCGTGAATCAAAATTAAAAAAAGATCCAAAAAAATATTATGGTGAATATTACAACAGATTCTTTGATACAAAAGATATGTTAGAAAAGAATTTTCATAAGAAATATCCTAAAGATATTAGAAATTATACATTGGATGATCATATAAAATTTATTGACAATGATCAAACTGCTATACTAAGAACATTTGGTTTTTTTGATGGAACTAAAGAACAAAACCAAAAAAACGATGCTTGAAAATATGATACATATTATTTAATGTATGAATTCATGAAAAAAGTTAAGGAAAAAGAAACCGTTAAAAATATTCTTGTTGATTTGTCAATGAATGGGGGTGGAAGTGTTTATGCAATGATTCGAGCACTTGGATTCATGACAAATAAACAAATTTTAAATCGTGAATATAATGAACTAAATAAAATTGCAAGTATAACTAAAGCTAATGTTGATACACAAAAAAGTGATGAGTTTAAACCTCATGACTATGACCAAAAATACAAATGAAATATTTTAGTTAGTTTAAATACATTTAGTGCTGCTAACCAAGGAACAAGCATTGTCAAAGAAATGGGTATTGCTAAAATTATTGGTCAAAAAACTGGGGGCGGAATGTCAGCTGTTTTCCCAATTACATTCAATGATGGAACAACTTTAACAATGAGTTCACCAAACAATGCTGTTCAAGGAGAAGATAATAAAGAAATTGAAAGTGGGATTGATCCAGATTATCAATTAGATTATAAAGACTTCTATGATGACAATGCAATTAAAAAAGCAATCGCAGCAGTCAACAAACAATAATTTCATAAATAAAACACCATTGTAAATTGTGGTGTTTTATTATGTAAATTGAAATATTTTTAAATCCTTAAATCTTTATTGAATGATTTAATTTTTTATGTTAAAATAATAAAGCAAAAATTATGGCGTTCGTGGCGAAGTGGTTAACGCTCCGGGTTGTGGCTCCGGCATACGAGGGTTCGATCCCCTTCGAACGCCCCATTTTTTTTATTTCTTTTTTATCTACTAAATAATAAAAAAAGCAAATGCAAATGCAACAGTGTTGCACTTGAACTTCCATTTAGGAATAATTACAAATTATTTCCTTTATTATGACATTTACGGCAACGTGCTTCATATTCATCATAATCACCTAAAAAATGTAATTGATGATTGTTAATTTTTTTATAAGAAGTTGTAGCGATATTTTGACAAACTACACAAATTGCTTGTAATTTTGTGACTTTTTCAGCAATTGCCATTAAATTTGGTATTGGTCCAAATGGTTTTCTTTGATAATCTTGATCTAATCCAGCCACAATAATTAAATAACCTTTGTTTGCTAAATCATCAACAACATCAACCAATTCATTTGAAAAAAAATGTGCTTCATCAATTAAGATTGCTTGATATTTTTTCTTTTCTAATAAGGAATAAATATCTTTAATATCTTTAATTGTAAATGTTTTTTCTTTTAATCCACAACGACTAACAATTTCATCTTTAGAAAAGCGACTATCAAAATCTGGTTTGATTACTAATGCATCAAATTTAGCATATGATAAAGTTCTTAATTTTTTTAATAGCTCTTCACTTTTACCACTAAACATTGGTCCAGTAATAACTTCAATCATCCCATCTGAAAATTTTTTATACATCTTAAATTAATCCCCTTCTTTTTTTAATTCTTGCAAATGATTTAATAATCATATCTTTTATTTTTTATTTTTTTGATATTCAATTAAAATTATTAATTAATAATAAAATTTAGAATTTTTGGATTGCAAAACTAGGAGTAAACTTATGTCATTAAAAGCAGGAATTGTTGGATTACCAAACGTTGGAAAAAGTACACTTTTTTCAGCTTTAACATTAAATGAAGCAGAATCAGCAAATTATGCATTTACAACAATTGAACCAAATGTTGCAATTGTTAATTTGGAAGATGAAAGACTATATCAACTTGCTAAAATTGTTAATACCAAAAAAATTACGCCTGCTACATTTCAGTTTGTTGATATTGCTGGATTAGTTGAAGGCGCTTCTAAAGGCGAAGGACTTGGTAATAAGTTTTTAGCTAATATTCGTGAAGTTGATGCAATTGTGCATGTCATTCGTTGTTTTGAAAATGATGATATTGTTCATGTTAAAAACAAAATTAATCCATTGGATGATATGAAAATTATTAATTTAGAATTGATTTTATCAGATTTACAAATGGTTGATAATGTCATATCAAGAATTTCCAAAAAAGCAATTAATTCAAATGATAAAGAATTAAAAAAAGAATATGAAATTCTTTTAAAAATCAAGTCATATTTGGAAGATGAAAAAATGTTAAAAAACATTGCTTTTGATGATGATGAATGATTTATTGTTAAAAATTATCAATTTCTTACAAGCAAACCAACAATCTATGTTGCTAATTTGGATGAACAATCTTATAAAAATCTTGATCAAGCAAAACATTATTTAGCTTTAAAAGCATATCTTGAAAAATTTGATGAAATTGTTATTCCAGTTTGTATTAAATTAGAATATGAAATCTCACAATTTTCTTTTGAAGAAAAGAAAATGTTTTTGAATGAATATAATATTCTTCACTCTGGATTAGATGAAATTATTAAAAAAAGTTTTTATTTATTAAATCAAGCAGTTTATTTTACTGCTGGTGAAACTGAAACAAGGGCATGAGTTTTTAAAAAAGGAATGAATGCAGCACAATGTGCTGGAATCATTCATACTGATTTTGAAAAAAAATTTGTAAAAGCTGAAATTATCAAATATGAAGATTATATTTTTTATCAAGGTGAAAAACAAACTAAAGAAGCTGGAAAAATGTTTTTGGAAGGTAAAAACTATTTGCTGCAAGATGGGGATGTTTGCTATTTCAAAATTGCAAAATAATTTAAAAATAACTGGTTAAAAGCCAGTTATTCCTAAATGAAAAGTTCAAGTGCAACACTGTTGCATTTGCTTTTTTTATTATAAATTAAATGTTTCTATAACTTATTTTTTTGTTTAAAATGAAAAAATATTTGGTAATGTCAAGAATTAAGTGTAGTTATATAAACCAAACTTATTACATTATAAATTATAACATAAAAATAAAGAATGATTTAAAAAATATTTAATTTCTTTTAAGGTAAAAACAAGGATAAAAAATCCTTGTAAAAAAGTTATTTATTTTTTAAAATATATAGTTTTCAATATACAAACCAGATGTTTCTTTTGTAATTAATAACAAAATTGAATTGATACTATAAATACTTCAATATCTCTTAATCTTTTTCTTCACAAGATGACTGACAAAGGATTCTGCTACATTGCCAAAGTACAAATTATCATTAATAGGAACATCTATTAAACCATTTAAATTATTCTTTATATATTTATAAAAGTTAAAAAGATGAGTTCATCTTGATAAATTAAAATACTCTTTTAAATTATCTAGTGAAGATTTTAATAATTTAATTAAATCTTGATATTTTTGATATCTTAACAATTTATTAATAATTCTATCAAGTGCAATTCCTGTTTCATTAAAATACTTTTTTAACATAAGTTTCAATTCTTTTGAGTTGTTAAAAATAACTTTAAGTTTTTGAAATATATGGAATCTACAAAGGATATATTTTGCTTTTAATTTGTTTGCAAGAGTTTTAATTCAAGATGCACCATCTCCGGTTACAACTAATTTAATGTTTTCACCATAACAATAAGAAATTATCTTTTTGATTTTTTCAGATAAAACTGAAACTGGATAAGTTATTTTGTTGGATGTATCATCAAGAATTAAAAAGTGATTTTTGTTAATTAATTTTTTATATTGATTTAACATAAAAAAATTGATGATTTTGAATTTGATTTTGTGAACAACATTCTTTTTAATATAAAACTTATGATAGGTATCATCAACTGAGATATAAACAACATTGGTTGAATTACTATTTAACTTTTTTTTAAAAGAAATTAAATTATTTTTTTCTATTTTGAAATGTCTAATGATGCTTCAAACAGAACCTAAGGAAATGTTATGTTTTTTAGCATTTTGACGATAACTATATCCATTTAAAAAATCTTGAATAACTGATTGATAAACTGAAGAATCAATATTTTTATATTTATTTTTTAGAAGTGGATGTTTGTCAAAGATATAAGTTTTAGTAGGTTTGTTTTTTTCTTTTTTAATGTATTTTGTTACATAAACAATTAAAACTCCATTTTTTAAAATGATTTTCTTTTTTATCTTTGAGTGAACTCAAAGTTTTTTATTAAATCTTTTTTTTGAATGTCTAAAATCTAAATCCGCTTGTTCAATGTCTTTTTTTAATAATTCTAAAATGTTTAAATCATAATTTTTTTGTTCATCAAGCATTTTTTTATCCTTATATTATTTATTTCATTTTGAAAAAGTATATCTTGATTTTATAAAAAGAAGATTTATTTTACTCATTATTATCTTCGTCATTGTCAAAATCTTCTTCACTTAATTCTAATTTAATTCTATTTCTATGTTTTTTAATAAAAACAATTGCTACAGAAAGAATTACTGCTAAAAAGATTAATCCAGTTAGTGTTCCACCAATGATTTTTGGGATGAAGTTTGGGTCTGAAGGTGATGGTGGAGTTTCTATTGGTGAAGATGAATTATTATCTTGAGATGTTTCTTTATCATTTTGAGATTGATTTGGGTTTGAATTGTCTTCAACTGGAAGATTTGGTTCTGGTTTTTCATTTACTTGGTCAGTGTAAAAAATTGGGATTTCTAATTGGTTTTGTAAAACTAAACCTTTTCCAATGAATTTGAGTGTTCCAATTTCTTTTTGTTTAGTTGGTCTTTTTATTTCATATGTAAAATCATACTGTGGTTCAGGTTGGAACCAAGATGTTCTTGCTAGTGCAATAAACTCTTCTGTTATTTCTCAAACTGGAGTGTGATTTGTTACTCTTTTTGTTCAAATTAATTTTGAAATATCAATTGTTTGAGGTTGATTATAGTCAAGTTTTAAATGTTTATTTTCACCGGATTCAAAAATGGTTGACCTTGGGAAAAATATTGCATGACCAGTTCAAGAAGTTGGGTCTTTATATAAAATTAAGGCATAGTCATTTCCTTCTGTTGGAATAAATCCAAGTGCTTTGTTGAAGGATTCAATGATATCTTCTTTTCTGGTGAACAAAGTAATTTTATCTTTAATATCTAATTCAAGTTTTGATAAATCAATTTGATTTTTTTGAGGAATAACAATTTCTTTTTTGCCAGTGATTTTATTGTTAGTTGTTGTGATTGTAATTAAACCAGGTGAAGTAGAAGTTGATTCTTTGATATTTATTTCATAATCAAGTCATTCATCAACTTTGTATCCAAGTGCTTCAATTAATTTTTCTTTGATGATTGGTTTAGTTATTGGTTTTGTAAAATCAAGATTGAAAATTAAATCTGAAATATCATCTTTTGAGATTTTTTGGATTTGATGTTGAAGTTGACCTGTTATTTTTAAACCTTGTGATGATATCAAAACAAAACCTTCATTGGTTTTTGTTGATTTTTGTTTAAAGAACTTGAAATCAACATTTTCAATAACTTCAAAACCTAATTTTTTTATTAATGTAGCAATGATATCTTCTTTTTTTGTTGAATTAGATATTGGAATACCTAATTTTATTTTGGAAATATCTTTATTAATCATAGAAATTGGGATTAACAATTCACCAACTAGTTTATTTTTAGAATCATCAGCAATGAACTTGATTTCTCCTAAAATACCATAGTTAGCATATTTAATTTCTAATTGAAAATCAATATTTTCTTGAACATTTAATTCTTTTGGGATTTCATTCTTAAATGCTTCAATTAATTTTTCTTTAGGAGTTTGATTTGTAATTGGAAGGTTTAGTTTTAAATCTGAAATATCAAATAGTTTATTTATTCTTTCAATTTCATTTTGAAGATTTGTATTTAAGTCTTCTAAAAACTTTAAGTAATTCTGCATGTCAATATGTGATGCAATTGAGAAGTCTTCAGTGTTTGACTTAGATAAAGAATTAATAAACTCTTTTTTTTGTGAATAAACATTAAATTGTTTTTGTCATTCAATTCAATTTTTTGCTTTAAATGAAGAAATCGTTTTTTTGAACTTCTTTTCTTTTAATTTGTCAATTTCATTGATAAAATTGTCATATTGTTGTTTGAATCTTTCAATTAATTTTTTCTTTAGTTGAATTAAATATTCAGCATATTTTTCTTTGAATTGATTTTCAATTTGTTGTAATTCTTTTAGTTTTTTTTCAAAGTCTCTTAATTGTTTTTTGTTGTCAAACTTAGACATTTTTTTGGTTTGATAATTATCTCAAATTGATTTGAAGTCTTGGAACTCATTTTTCATTGTTTCAGAAGTTATGTTGTTATCAGTAAACAAGTTTTCAATTTGTTGTTGTTTTTCTTTGATTTTTTTGAATATATCTAGTTTTTCTGAAGTTGCTGTTAATTTTAAAGTTTTTATTATAGTTTGCTTTTCAAATAATGGAGTTTTATTTAAAATTAATTCAAATGTGATTGTTGTTTGTGAACCATCTAGATTTGTTTCAACTTTTTGGATATTTTTATCAATGACAAGATCATAAGGCGAAGAAACTAATAATTTAATGTTGTTTTTAGTTATTGTACTTAAATCAATATCTTTTAGTTCAATGGTGATGTTATTATCAATAAACTTAAATCTTTTAGTTCGTTCAAAATCAATTTGTAAAGCAATGTATGGGTAAAGTGAAGAAGATGGGTCATCAGAAAAAAGTTTTTTGAAATTAATGTTTTTGTTTCAAATATCAAAATTAATTGCTTTTAATAAAAAATCATTTCATTTTGATAAAAAGTTATCATTGTTTAAATCAGAATATTGATTTTGGTTAGAACTTCTTAAAGATAAAGTTTTTAGTTCATTTAATTGATTTAGTAAAGAATTGAAAGTAGTTGTTGATTTTAATAATTTGTTTGGATATGAAGATTTAAATAATAAAAACAAATAATGTTTTCAATCTTTGATTGATTGTTGGATTTGTTTGATTTTGGATAAAGGTTTTTTATTGGATGTTGTAGAGTATTGGTCATGGTCTTTTTTTAATTGATGATAGATTTTTTTTAAATCTGCTAAGATTTTTGAACCTTGGTTTGAAAAATTAGTTTTAGAGTGAGATAAATAACTGTGATAAGAAGATTTGAGTTGAGAGAATTGTTTTTGAAGGTCATTGAGTTTTGTTTGGTTTTTTTGGTTATTTGATAAATTGGTTGAAGGAAGTTTTTTTGTTTTTGTGAATAAATCTTCAGTTAATTGTATTATGTGGTTTATGGATGATTTGATTGTTGAAGAAACTTTTTTATCAAAAAGGTCAAGTTTATTGATATCATCAAAAAATCTAGGGATGTAATCAATTAAAGTTGATTCTAATAAGTCATAATCAAACATATGAAGATGACTAAAGTAATAATAAGCAAAGTATTTAAACTGAGATGCTATAAAGAAATGAGAAATTGCTTTTAATGAAGGTTTAATGTTGTTTTTAGATTGATAATACTCAGTTCTATTAATTTGGGATAAAAATGGGATTATTTTGGATGAAATAGTGTTTTTATTGGAGGATTTGAATTCAATTAATTGAGAAATGATTGGTTTTCAAATTGGGAAAGTTTGAGATGAATATGAAACATTATCAACTCAAACTGATGAAGGTGTGTCATAAGCAGCAGCTGAAAGTGCTTTTAAAAAAGGTTTTTGGTCTTTTTTAGGAATATATGTTGAAACAAGTTTTAACCAAAATGAATAATATTTATTTATATTAAAATGATAATTGATATCATCTCAAGATTTGGCATTATTATCTCAATAACTTGGATTGTTTTTATTAATTTTAGTTACTTTTGTTTTTAAATAGTTTATTGTTTTTTCTAAAGTTAAAAGTGTGATATATTGGTCAAGTTCTTGATTGTTTGTTCTTTTAAAATGTGGAATTACTTCTGAAACTTCTTCAATGTCAAGTTTAAAGTTTTTTATGTCAGACAATAATAAAGTTTTGAAAACAGATGGTCTTTTTTTGATTAAAGTTGCTAAATTGATTAATGTTAGTGCAGAAGACCTAAGTTTTGAATCTTTGATTTTGTGAAAAGGTAAATCACCTGTTCTAAGTAGATTTGAGTAATCTATTTTAAAATCTGATGAGATAGTTTGAAAGATTCTTAAGACTTCATCTGGGACTTTTGACAATCTTTCAATGATTGATTGAAGGTGTTTAGTAACATTTTTTTCTGTTATTAAAAGTTCATCAGTTCTTGGTTTTTTATTAATAATTCTTTTGATTTGTTCTTCTAATTCATTAAAAAATCTTTCATCAAATCAATTTGATCCATTGACAAAAGGATTTATTAATGCTCTATGACTAGTAAAGTAGTTATATTTTGGTGGTGAAGAAACTAAAGATGTTAGTTTTAGGTTAAAAGATTTAGAATGAAGAACTGATGATTGAGATGATGTACTTGTTAAAACTGAAGGACTATATGTTAATAATTCATTTTTAAAACTATTAATAGATGGATTGATTTCTTTGGAAATTGATTGATTAGAAACAAGATTTTGTTTATTATCTTGTTTGGTTTGGGATTGAGGATTTTTTTGAGATGAATCTTGATGAGATGTTTCATTGATTTTTTTTGAATGTTTGGATGATTGGATTGAACGGATTCCTAATCCAACTGCTGAAATACCTAAAATTGTTCCAAAAGCAATTAAAAACTTTTTGAACTTAGATTTCTTTTTGGGTATTTGATTATTTAAATTATCTTGATTTGAATTATTATTTGAATTGTTTATCATTTTAACTCCTTTTTTTGTGAATATTATTTGCAAGTTTTTGAAAAAATAACAAAATATACATATTTTTGACTAAATATGTATTTAAACAGATTTCTTTTTCTTTTGGTTATTTTAATTATAACAAAATGTTATAATTAATTTGTAAAATATTTTTTCTTTTTGTGTAAGGATAATTTTATGGGAATGTTAATTAGAATGTCTGATGTTGAATATTTATTTGAAAATAAGTTTAATGTGTTAAATGATAAAGAAATCTGAGAGATTTTTCATTTTTTTGTGTTAAAAGAAAATACTGAAATTGAGAAAGATGAGTTTGTTCTTTGGATGAAAAAAATAAATGAAAATTATTTAAAACTTGAAAGTAAGTTTAAAAAGAAGGTTTTTGAAACTTTGTTTAATCAGAAATTAAATATTTATAAAATTGAAGCATTAAGTAACTTTGTACATTTTTTAACAATTAAAAATCCAAGTATTACTTTTATGAAATCTGAAGAAGTGATGAATTGAGGATATTTTGTTAAAGATTATTTAAAAATAAATAATATTTTTAGTTATAAATCATTAGTTTTGTTAATACATCAAGATTTGAGAAAAGAAGGTATTCATTCTAATTGAATATATTTAATAAACCCAGTCATTGAAGCAAGTGTAAATGATTATTTTTGAATCAATCAAACTAAAACAAATTGAACTAAATTAAATTATTTTGAGATTGAAGAGTTATATAAAGAGTGATTGATTCAATTTGATTTGGAAAAAATAATATTTTAAAAATACTAGGAGTTTTTTTCCTAGTACTTTTTTAAAATAAAAGATTAATTGAAATCTTTTGAAGGTTTTGTTCTTTCATAAATAAATCTATTATATTCTGGAACAAAAAGTAGTTGGATTTTTCTAGTAGCACCATGTCGGTTTTTGGCAACAATCACATTTGTTAAAGATGGTTGATTTTGGTCTTGAGATGAAGTGTTTGATGAATTGTCTTTTTTATTTTTATAATAATCATCACGATGTAAAAAAACAACTCTATCAGCATCTTGTTCAATAGCACCTGATTCTCTTAAATCTGAAATTAAAGGTGTTTTGTCTTCACGTTTTTCAACATTCCGATTTAATTGACTTAAAGCAATAATTGGACATTCTAATTCACGACCTAATTGCTTTAAAGACCTAGATACTTTTGCTATTTCTAATTGTCTATTTGCTAAAGATGATTTGGAAGTATCACCAATTAATTGCAAATAATCAATAATTACTAAATCAACTTTTGCATTTCTTGCAAAGCGTTTTGACAAGGTTGATATGTCTGAAATTGTTAGTGTTGCTTTGTCATTAATAAAGATATTTCAAGTTGACATATCTTCAACTGTGTGAATTAAACTTTTTTGGTCAGAAATATCAAGATTTTTGATTTTCAATTTAGAAATTGGAACTGATGAATCAATTGCTAACATTCTTTGGACTAATTGTGAATTAGACATTTCTAGACTAAAGAATAATACTGTTTTACCTTGTTTAGCAACATTGTTAGCAATATTTAAAGCAAATGCTGTTTTTCCCATTGCAGGTCGTGCTGCTAAAATCATTAAATCACCTTTGTTAAGTCCTAAAAGTGTTTCATCAAGTTGAGGGAAACCCAATTTTAATCCAACCCCAATGTCATCTTGTTGTTTTTTAAGGATTTGTTGGAAGATTTTGTCTGCTGATTCACCAATTTTTTCATATGATGAATTGATTTCAGATATATCAATATTAATTAAAGATAATTGAAGATGAGATAATAAATCAGAGATATTGAAAACTTTTGTTTTGATAGTATTATAAGTATCTAAAAGTAATTTTTCTAAAGTAGAAGTTTTGAATTGGTCAATGATGTTTTTAACATAAGTTTCAATTTCACTAATGAAACCTGCATTATCTGAAATAAAACCAAGGTATTCTGGGGCAGACATTCCAAAAGAAGCAACTTTTTCTAAATCTTTTTGTTCTTCTAAATAAACAATTAAGTTTGAAATATCAAATTGTTTAGATTGGATGTTTACTTCAGTAATAGCATTGTAAAGAATCTTGTTGCTTTCAAAATAGAACATTTCTGGTGATAGAAGTGAAGCAATTTTTAAATAAGCATCTTGATTAATTAAAAGTAGTCCTAAAAGTGCTGATTCATTATTTGCAATAGCAATTTCTTTTGGAGACAAATTAATATTCATTTCTATTTTGACTCCTTAGATTTAGGTTTTTGTTTTTTGATTTTCTTATTTTTGGTTTTTTTAGTAGTTTTTTCTTTTTCAAATGTTTCAAGTGCTTCTTTTTGTTTTTTTGTTTCTAATTGTTTTAGTTGAATATCATCATTTGAAATGTCATTTCTTGTTTCAATTTTATTTGTACTTGAATAATTTGATAAAGAAGGTTCTGTTGCTAATGTACTACTAATATTGGTTTGATTTTCATCATTGTTGGAATATTCTATATCATCTTCTATATCTTCAAGAATATCATTGTTGTTGTCATTTAAATCATCAGTTTTATCTTGTAGTAAATCTTTTTTATCATTGTTAAGATTACTTTCAATTGGTTTGGAGTCAATGTTGTTATTTAATTCAATATCTTCTTCAACATTAGCATCAAGATTTAATTGTTCTTTTAAATCTAGAACTTGTTTTTTAAAGTCATCTTGGTTGTTTGTTTTAAGAATATCAATAATATTTATTTTTGATTGATTTGAAGCATTATCATCTTCATCTTTATCTTTTAGATTCTTGTTTGGTTTTTTCTTTTTGTTTTTGATTAAATAAAGAATTAAGAAGACAAGACCAACAATTGATATTAAAGATAATGGAATTAATCAAAATAAATGTTGTTTAATATCAAACTTATTTTTTTGTTTCAAAGGATTGTTGGGATTGTTGTTTTTATCATTTGATTTGTTATCATTCACACTGTCACCATTTGGATTATCTGGGTCAACTACTTTTTCAGGATTGTTTTCATCAGATAATGAATACTTTTTGTATAAGAAATCTTTTAGATTTTTTGGAATAACAAAATTGTTTACTTTGTTGTTTGAATCTAAAATATATTGAGTTCAAGATAAATCAAATATTTCTTCTTTGTTAAACAATAGGTTCAAATCAACAGAGGTTTTACCAAATGCAAAAGGTGTATGACCTGATTTTAATTGATATGGAATGATATGAAGATTTTTTTTGATATCAGATGAGATATTTAGTTTTGTTATTGATTCAAACTTTTTAAAATTGATTTTGGGTAGTAAAAAACTAAAAAGTTTATTGATATCTAATTTATATTCTTTTTCTTTTGAAATAAACTCTTCAATATTAAATCAATTTTCATCATATGAACTATCTATTAGTTTTGTAAAAGTTGAGATTTCTTTTTTAACTAAATTATTAATTAATTGACCATAGAAATCTGAATATATTTTTGATATTTCAACTAGAAAATAGTTATTATCAATTGTTTTTGATTGAAGTTGTTGTTTTAGTTCAATAATTTTTGGTTGAAGTTTTTCTTTGATTAAATGTTCATTTGAAAAAACTATATTTTTTAATAAAATTGGATTAATTTTTAGAAAATCACTAGATGAATAAGATTCTTTGAAAGGTATTCTTAATGGAATTGCTAATTGATTAAATGTTTCTTTATATGTTTGATTTAATTGTTGCTTTCAATTTGGATATTTTTTTTCTAATGATTGGTCTAATTCAGTTTCTAATTGTGAAAAATCAATTAATTTGGATAAAGGTGAATTGTTTTGAATACTTAAAGTCAATTTGTCTGTGTTTAAATAGTATTGTTTTAGATATTCAGGTAACAATATTTCTAAATTAACTTTTCTTTGAGGATAAAAAAGATTTTCAAGTTCTTTATGAAATACTTTTTCTTCATTTTCATCATATTCAAAATTATTTGTTTTTCAAGTAAAATCTTTGTTTTTTGGAATGATTTTAAACTTAAATAATGATGAATTAGAATCTTTTTTAATGAAATCTTCTAAAGTATATTCAGATTTGAGTTTGTCTTTATTTGATTCAATTTGAGATGCTAAAGACCTAAATATTTCTTGTTTGAAGTCTTTCATTAGTGTTTCATAACGATGATTTAATTCAAATTCAGTGTATGTGTTTGAGAATAATGTGTTGATGTTAGTTTGAATTGGTTCAAACTGAATTGTAGATACATCAAATGGTTTAATATTTGTGAATCTAAAAATAAGTTTATTTTTATCTAAGATTTCTTTGATTGAAGATAACAATGGTGATGGTTCAGTGTTTTCATCTTGAATTGATGATAATTCAATTTCAATAAAGTCTTTTCTTTTTTGCTCAATTGAAGTTTGATTGTTTGATTGAAGTTTTTTTAGATTTTCTTGAGTTAAATTAGTAATTGAATCACTTGTTTTTTGAAAAGTAGTTAATGATGAATTGTTTTCTTTTAATCAAGATTCAATTTTTGATTTTATTAATTCTTTTAATTTATTTTCATCAGCAGGTTTGGATGAATCTTCTTTTAATTCTTCATATAAATTGATTTCAATGATATTTTTTGATTGTTCAATATAGTTTGGTTTTGTATTTTGAAAAATATCACCTAAATATGATAAATTATCAAAAGAGTATGAACCAAATGAATAATCATTTGATGAAATTGTAAACTTTAATGTTTTACCTTCTGATTCTAAATATGTATCAAAATCATAATCAATTTTTGATTTTTTAAGTTGTTCTTTTTCTTCATCAGTTAATGAACTTAATCCATTTGATAAGAAACTATTTTTTTCTTCTAAAAATAAATTAAAATCTTTTTTTCTTAAAAGTTTGATAAATTGAGTTTTTGAAAATTGGTTAATAAATGACTTAATCTTTTGTTCATTAAAAATTAATTTTTTATTAAAGATATCATCTGTGATTTCTTTTTGTTCTTCTAAATCAAAGATGAATTCAGATTTTGAAAGAATATATGATGATGAATTATTTGATGAAGGATTTTCTAATTGAAACTCAATTAACAATTCTTTTTTGTTATTAGACATTTCATATTTTCTAATCTTAAGAATCTTTTTTAGTTCTTCTAGTTCATTGTTTTTTATTTTTTTATCATTTAAAAATAAACTTATTATTTGAGATTCAAAAAGTTTATTAATATCTTGAACATTATTGGATGGAGTTGTAAATTGAGATTTAAGGTCTTTTATTTTAGATGAATCAAACTTAATTAAAATTGGTTTTGTTGGTTTTTGGTCAATTGTTTTATTTGCTAAATATGTCAAATATTCTTGGTAATTAGCATAAAGTTGGAAATAACTTTGAGATTGAATGTTTTTTTCATCAAGTTTTTTTGATTGTTTTAAATATTGGAAAAATGAGGATTTAGGATGGATTTGGAGATTTTTTGATGAATTAGGTAATTGGTTTGTTAAAGGGATTAGAAATGAATTAATTGTGTTTGATAATGTTTCAGAAGAGGTTTCATTAATTGAGTTGTTTTCTAATTGATTAGTTTCTTGAAGTGTTTTTAAATAGAAAGGTAAATAAGACTTGAAGTTTGGATTTGGAAGAGTTGATTCTAGAGTTTCTAATTGAGATTCTAAATTATTTTTTGCTTTTTCAAGTTGTTTTTTTGTTAAAAAACTTTGTTGTTTTTTGATTTTTTCTGTTAATTCTTTGATTTTTTGTTCATAATCTTTTTTGGTTTTGGTGAAATCAGTTAATTTAAAAAACTCTAAAAACTTTTTAATTTCAGATTCATTATTTAATGATGGAAAAGATTGAAGTAGATGAAATTGTGAAAGATTTGTTTTTTTGTTTTTAAAAACAACTAATAAAAGTTCTTTGGTTGATGAAAATCTTGAATTAGAATCTTTAATATGGTTTTGTAATTCTTGATATGAATATTTTTTTGGAGATGGTCAATTGTATTTGTTATCAGTTTTTATTATTTTTGTTAAATCATAGGTATAAACTTCATTTTCATTGTCTTGAAAATTACCACGTAAAATAGCAAATTGGTCAGTTATTAAAGTATTGACAAAGAAACCATAATCAGTTTGATTGTTTGATAAATTGGTTTCTAATGGAAAAAGATGTTGTGATGATGAATCATATGTTGGAAATGGAGTTGTAAATTGAGATGAATCAAATCAAAGAACTTGATTGTTAAAATATGCACCAGTGTGTTTTGGAGATGGTAAAAGACTTAAATTAAACAAATTATTTTTAATCTTAAAAGTTTGTTCAAAAACTACTTGTTTTGATGCTGATAGACTATTGCCACGTTCTTGTTCTTTTGAAGAATTGATTGTTAAATTAGGGATTTTTGTTCTAATTGTGTATGTTTTTAGAAGTGGAGATGTTAGTTTTAATTGTAAGTCAGTAATTTTAGTTTGAGTTTGTTGTAACTTAAGTAAGATTCATTTTGCTTTTAAAGATTGAGATTTATTCTCTAAAACTAAATCATTATATTTTTTTCGATACTGTTGTTGTTTTTTAGTTTGTTCTTTGATTTCTTTTTCAATTTCATCTCTTAATTCTTTTGGAAGTTCTGCTTTTAGAACTTGTGAATATGTATTAGAATAATCAGTTTTGAAATAATCATTTTTTCAAGAATTGTCATTGGTAAAAGTAATTTTTTTGAAGTCGGATGGTGAAATAGATGAATTATTTTGATTTGATTTTGTTTTTAATTGATTATATTCTTTTTCAATTGGATCTTCTTGGTTATTAGGTGTTTCATTGGGTTTTTTATTTTTTTCTAATTCTTTTTTCAATTCTTCATTATCATTAGGTTCTTTTTTAATTTTTTCTTCTAATTCATTTAGTTGTTGTTGGTTGGTTTCTTTTTGTTGTTGTGAATAAGTATCTTCTTGGAATTGATTAATTTTTTCTGCTATAGATAAAGATGTAATAGTTTGAAATCCAGAACCTTGATCGTTTTGTTTGATTAAAAAAGTAATTGGATTTTCATATGTTTCTTGTTTTAGTTTAACAATAATTTGGTTATCTTCTTCAATATATGATTGATATTTTGGAATATATTTAGGATTGTCAATTAATTCATTATTACTATGGGGGTTTATTTGTTTAGAAATATTAAATGATGAAAATGGATGAACTTCTATAGTTTCTTTGAACTTTTCTAAGTGTTTTTCAATCTGAGATTTCATTTTTTGATTACTAGCTTCAGGAGATTGTTTATTAGCACTTAATAAAGTTAGTGGAATAATACTAGAAGTTAAAATTGGAATAAATAATATTTTTCATAAATTATTTTGCTTCATAAAATAAAAACCTTTCACTTAATTGTTTTTTTAGTAAGTGAAAGTGATATGAAGTTTTAGATTTAGAACTATTCTTTTTTTCTTTGGTGTTTTAATTGTAACATATTTTGAATTTTTTCTGCAAATTATTTTGGGATTTGTTGGCAATCCTGATATTTTTGTGATTAAATCTTAGTTTTTTATGTTTTAAATAACTTTTTTATTTTTTTCAACATATGAAACATAAAGAAAAAAAGTCTTTAGAGAGGATTTCAAATACAATTTATCAAAAATCAAAGTATTAATCTTTTATTTAATCTAGAAATACATTTCCTTTTTTCGGTAGAAAAAACACATATAAGAGATTATTCCTGCTGAGAAGCAGATTTTATTAATCTAAACCAATTTTCAAGAAAAAAAGTCTTATAAGATAAATAACAAGTTATATTTATAATCTTGTTCATATATTTTATATTTATAAATAATAAATAGATTAATAAATAAAACAAATAACATATATCATAGATATTTATCAAGTAATTTCAAGATAAAATAACTTTGTTCATTAATCTATTTATCTGTTCAAGAACAGACAACCAGATTAATCATTTATTTATAGAGAATTATTTATCAAATAAAAACTTACTGAGTCAAGAACTAAACATTTCAAAACAGTTATTTATCAAGTTTTATTTATCATACAGTAAGTTTATATTTGATGGAATCATATCCATCAAATTAAACTTTCAAGAAAGTAATTAATCAAGAAAAGAAAAAAAAAGAAAAGAAGTTTAATAAGAAAGAAGTTTCCTTAATAAAATCTTCCTTTTCTTTTTTGATTTTTAATCCCGATAGTTTTTGCTGTACAATTTCTTCCATAAGTCTATGGTTTTTTTACTTTGTTTTAGTCTCCGAAAAATATTTTGATTTTTTTAACAAATTATTTTTTTTATGTTACAATTAGTATGTACCAAACCAAAAAGAAAGTTTAAGTTAAGATTAGATTCTTTCCAAATCTAATAATTTTAATTTTAATTTCAGTCTAAAAAAACATATATTTAAACAAGAAAATTACTAGAAAATAAAAAGAAGAGTAGAAAATATTCTTCTGTTTTGCTGTTATTTAATTCAAAAAGTTTAAATATATTTCTCAAAATAATCAAAAGACTATTATCTACTTTTTTCATTCATTCAAAAAACTTAATTTCAATCGAAAGGAGACAATATTGAAAACAGCAGTTCTTTCAAAAAAAGGAATTGCCTTAAAACATTTTATAAACATTAGTTTCTTAATTATCTTTGCTTTAGCACCATTTGGTTGAACCTTCATTGTATTTTTAAGAAACAAACAAACTAATTCAAACCAAACATTTTTGGAATATTTACATTCAAATTGAAAATCTTTAGTTTTATCTCTTTTTATTTTCCAATTTGCTTTTAGTTTTTCTTGATTTATAGCATTTTCAGTTCTAAAAAATCAATTTTTCCAAGATTCAGTCTCTTCAAAACCATATCCAAGACATTTCAAATTGTTCAACTTTTTAGTTCAAGAAGAAAAAACAATTAATGTAACCTCTGAACAAAAGAAACAACAACAAACCACACCAACTCCATCTACCAAAAAAGACATAGTTTCACCTGAATCACCAAAACCAATTGATAAAGAAATAACTAATCTTCACCCGACCAACCAACAAGAAAATGTTTTAATTGATAAAACCAACCAACCCAAAAATAATCAAGAGTTAAATAAAGATATCCAAAATACCCAATTTAAGACTAGTTTAAAAGATTCTAAATTAGAAATTAAATCAAGTGATATAGAAGTTGATAAATCTTTAGAAAAAGATAATTCAATCGAAACCCCATCAAAATCAACACCTGAATATTATAGTTATTCTATAACCTCAAATCCATCTACCAAAAAAGAATTATCTTTACCTTCTTCTGAAAGTTAACTAGAATTATGGAAATAATTACTTCAGGAACAATAAAAAATATCAACAAGAAATTAAACATCTTGACATTAAAAAATAACCAAATGATTTATTTTGATTCATCTAATTTAAAAATTAATGACAAAATAAAGTTATTTGTTTATTGATTGTCAACTAATAAAGCACTTGGATTTGAAACTTACAAAGAATTACAGTTATTTTGTTCTTTAAAACCATATAATTTGTGACCTTCTTTAAATGACTTACATCAAATTATTTCATTTGTTAATGATTCATCAACAATTATTAATTTTATTCAAAATAAACAAATCAAAAAACTTGCATCATTTCTAAAAATTACTCTTATTGATGCTTCAAGAATTATTAATGATTTAAATGAAGAATATACAACTTCAGATAATAACTTTTTCATACCTTAAAAAAATTCAACAAAAATCCAATTTCTCAATTGATTTTGTAATTAATTTTAATATTCACCTGTTTCTCCTAAGCATTGTCTTTGTGAGTCAAATACTTACTTCAAAAAATCAATTTTACAATAATTTAAGATATAAAACCATTGCTAAATTTGTTTTTATCCTTTCATTAATTTTCAAAATCAAGATTTAAATCATCTTTTAAGGTCAAATCAACCTCAAATACTGAAATATGAGTAACTCAAAACTACTTTCAATCCAACAGATTTTAAATTATGAAACAAAAGGTTCTAATTATTTGAACATCAATTCTTCCAAACAAGAAAAATCATTAAGAGATGTAGTTAATACATTGTTATCTAATCTTCAACAAAAATATCCAAATCTTTCTTTTGAACTAAAAAACAAAATCTATTTATCTGATATTGCATCCGAAATAAACAATTTTGAAAATGAAACATTTTTTTCTCCTATTTTCAAAACTACTTTTATTTCTCCAGATGGTGGATTTCTATTCTTAGTTGACAACATTACTAATAAAAAATATCCAATCTTAATTTCAGAAATGAAATATCAAGGTTCTAATTCATCTTTTAAAGGTAATGCAATAGAAAGACTTGGTAAAAATGTCATTGCATTAAGGAATTATTTTATAAACCACGAAATATTACCTTTTGTAACATTTTGTTCAGGACCTGATTTTAATCCATCTAAATCAAAAATTATTGATAGACTATCAACAATAGCTTGTTTTGCTCCATTAAACAAAATTAATTTGTTTAAATATGGTTCAATCAACCCTGGAAGTTATTTTTGTCGAGAAGAAGAATGAGACTTTGATGAAATCTATTCAATTTGTGAAGAAATAGCAACTCGTTCAATCTTATATTTTGCTTCTAAAAATGGCATCAAAATCTAAAATACCTTTTTTAACACTTTCTTCACTAATTCCAAGTATAGTATTAGTTTCTTGTTCACCAATTGAAACTCCTCCACAACCATCTCCAAATAATTCATCTTTACCAACTTCATCACCTACAACACCAATTCCAAATAATCAACAGGAAATCCAACAAACTAAAATCTATAATTCAACTTATGAAAAAATTGACTCCAAACAATACTTATTTGATTTTCCAAAAGAATATCAACAAAAAACAGATACTCTTTTTGGAATGTCAAAAATAACCCAAGTTCTATTTTCTATTTTATTTTCTAAAACTCTAGAATTATCTCAACAAAAATTAAAGTTAGATGAGTTTATTAAAGAACTTGAAACTTATCAAAAGTATTTAGAAGAACACAAAACTTTCAATCAAGAACAAGATGATATTAATAAACTTTTTAAAATTGATTCTAAAAGCAACGAAAGTTATCTTGATTCAATTCTAAGTTCTTCAAAAGAAGATTCATCTGATAAGAGTAATGATAAACAACACTCAAATCAAGATTTAAATGGAAAACTTAAAAATGATGTTGAATTCAAGATTAAAACACCTGATTGATGAAAACTTAATGAAGATTATCCAAATTGATTAAAAAACAAATACTTAAAAGAATATCGATCTTTTTCATATTTGAGAGTAACAAATGGTGATTTAAAATCTAAAACAGAAATTGAAAAAGAAATGATTCTAAATCAAACAGCAGAACTTTTTTCTGCATCAACACTTCTATTTCAACCTTTTTCAATCCTAAAAAACTTAAAAAAACATTTATCTTTAGTAATTCTAATTTCAAAATTAAACAAAGTTATTTTAAAAAACCTCACCAATTTTGAAACTAAAGAAAAAGTTTTAGAAACACTTGAAAAAGAAAAAGACTTTGACCTTGATTCTTTAAAAGATTTATTGAAATATGTTTTAAGTGAAAAAACCAATTCTTTTTTACAAACTAATGAACCAAATAATGAAAAAAATACTATCAATGTGTTTTTCACTCCACCAAACATTGCAAATGACTTAAATCATTCTTTATTTTTCAATGATATTTTAGTTTTAACTGACTTAATAATAAACCCAATTTTAAGTATTAATAAAGAAAAAACTAAAGAATCAAATTGATTCAAAACAACTCTTAAAAAAGAATCTGAATATTTTAAAACATATTTATATAACCAACAAGATTATTTTTCAACAATTAAGTTTCATCAACCAAAGAACTTTGAAAATAATGATTTTGAAAAAACAATAAAAGACTATTTAAATCTACTTAAAAAATAATCAAATACCCAAAAAAACATTTTATTAACTAAAGGAGAACATATGTTATTATCAACATTAACACCAATTAAATTCAATCAACAAACTCAAGCAACATCAGATGCAGCAGCATCAATTAAGAGTATTGCAAATGGAATATTTCCACAAATCCAAACCATTGGATTATCAGTTTTAGGAATTATTGTATTTATTCTAGCAATTTCTTGTATCTTTGCTGCCATATCAGCACAATTTAAATTAAAATCAGGTGACAAAGAAGCAGCATCTCAAGCAAAAAAAAGAATGAAAAATATCTTAATTGCATTTATTTGTGGTCTAGTAATTTTAGCATTATTCGGTAGTGCTATAGGAATAATCAAATCCACAGTCTTAAAATAACAACTTAATTTAAAACTAATTTAAACAAACAATTACCAAAAAAAATAGTTTTTTATTTCAATTTTTCAATCTACTTATTTTCATAAATTGCAATCAAACATTTATATTCAAATGAAAGGAGGCAAATGGGTTCAATAATAGGTAGTTTATTTACCTTGATATTTTCACCAATATTATATTTAATTTATTCAGTTTTCTGAGGAATCTTTATCACCTTTTTCTGAGCACTTCTAGAAGGTATTTATACATTTACAAAGTTTATTTCTTTTGATTTGTTAAATCTTTTACTTTTCAACAAATCATCAGGTTCTAATGTTAATCCTTTATCAATCTTTTCATCTCTTCCTCGACTATTCCTTGTTTTTGCTTTGTTTTCCATTTTAATTTTTACTCTTTTGTTTGTAATTGTTTTAATCAAACACTCTCAAAACCAAAAAACAGAATCTGGAAAAATGCCTTTAAAAGTTGCTCTTAAAAATGCATTCCCAGCAATAATCACAATAGCAGCATTACCATTATTAGTTTTAGTAATTAATATCCTCCTTTCTTTAATTGTTGGTACAATTGAACAACACATTACTAACCCACATTTAACTCTAATTAGTAACAAACCACCTTCAGCAATTCAAAGTATTTATTATACAGTTAATAACCACGAACAATGAGTTCTAGACAATTTTAATAAATCTCCAACCAATCCATTACAATGATATGCCCCAATGTCCTTAACTCAATATATAAACTTTGCTGTCCACCCCCAACAATCTTTAAATCTTGGTTTATCAATTGTTAAATTAATTATTATCAATTTAATCTTGATTTGATTTATTGTTGAAATAGCAATAAATGTCTTCAAACAAATAATATTCCAGTTTGTTTTATTCATATCATCTCCACTTGTTTCAACAATGTCAATTTCTGATGACGGAAGAAAACTAAAAACTTGAAAAGACTCATATTTTAAGTCTATTTTAACTGTAGTTGTAAATATTCTTTCAATCTCCTTATTTGTTTGGTTAATTTATCATTTATACGACAAAATCAAAATAAGTTCATCTTCAGAAATAACTAAAAATAATACTTGATATGCTGGTGCTGAGTTTCTTAATACAATAATAATTCATCCATTTGCCACAGCTGGAGCAGCATTTGGATTGAAATACTTTTTAGGATTTATTCATTCTAAACTTGGTACTCAAGCATTTTCACTTGCAAAAGGATTAAAATCATTTGGTTCAAAAGCATCACAAGGTTCTAGTTTTATTAAAAAAGGTGGCGCAGTTAAATCATTACTAGCTGGAGCAGCAGGAGGTGGCGCAGTTGGAATTGCAGCTGGTTTGTTTGCTGCAGGTAAAATGGCAATTAGCAGAAATAGAAATGCTTCAACACTTGCAAAAACAACAGGAATGTCAAAACAAACAGCATCCTCTATCTTATCATCTCCTGGTCTTAAACTAAATGAACAACAACAAAAAATGTTTACACAAAATATTTCAAAATCTGGATTAGATTTATCTAAAGTTAATTCAATGTCTGAACTCCAAACTCAATTAAGAGTTAAAGAACAACTTGTTGACCAAGAAGTTTCAAAACTTCAACAAGACAAAAGATATGGTTCTAACACTGCTCCAAAGTTTAATGAAAAAACTCATAGAATAATGGAAGAACTTGCTACTATTAAACAAAATAATGAAATGTTAAACTCAATTTTATCACAAGGCGGTCAAACCAATGCTTCAGAATAAAAAGTTATCAGATGTTAAACTACAAATCTTCAAAAACTTTTCTTTATTAGATGTTGCATTATTATTAATTTTTACAGCAATATCTTTTTCACTTGGTTTCTTAACCAAACCATCACTTCATTTAGCATTTAAAATCATTATTTCCTTTGGTATTTTTCTTTCATTAGGATGATTGATTTTAAAAAACAAAAGACATAATTGTAAATATTATGAGTTTCTTATTAGATGAATTAATTTTAAGTTTAAAAAGAATTATTTGTCTAAGAAAGAAGGTTCTAATCCAAGTGAATTAATCTTTTTTAAAGAAATAATCAAAGATTCAATTGTTAAAATTGATTCTTCAAATTACTTCTCAGTATTCCAATTCAAAGGTTTTGATGTTTTCAACAATGATGCTTCTGATAAAAATGCTTTTTATCAAGGAGTGATTAATGCACTCAACAATATTGATTTTCCAATCTCATTTGTTAAAATACCCAAACCTTCAAATACTGAACTAAACTTCTTATATATTGAAGAATCTGCCAAAAAGAAAACAAATATTAATCTTGAATTCAAGAAAAAATATTTTGAACAAAATATTAGTGATTTTGGAAGTTTAGAACAAACTGAAAACATTGATAATTATTTTTTAGTTGTCAAAGCAATTTCAATTGAAGAGTTAAAAAACATTGTTTCAAAAACTCAAGCATTATTTGCTCCAACTGTTTTAAAAATCCATTTATTAACAAATAAAAACTTAATTAATTTCTTGTCATTTCATTTCAATCCAAATATTTCAAAAAAAACAATTGAGAAATATTTTTCACTTCAAAAAACCCAAAATCAATCATCAAATAACAAAACCAAAAAAGAAGTTTTAGATTTAGACAAAATCTTAGCACCTTCAAAAATCAATGTTTTAAAAGACAAAATCAAATATGATAAAAAGTTTATGTCATTTCAAGTAATTAATGACTTCCATTCATTTAATTTATCTGAAGGATGAGCAAATGTTTTATTTAACACACCTTCAACAATTATTTGAAATCTTACACCTTTGACTTTATCTCAAAAACAAAAGATTTTAGATAAAACCATAGAAAAAATTGAATTGAATGACAATGATGAAAAATCTAAGTTTAACAAAAATAAAAACTCTTTGGCAACACAAGTTTTAGAAGAAATCACTGAATTGATAAATGTCTTGAATATGAACTTTTTTGATTCAAACTTGATTCTAATGAACAAAGCAGATAAAGCATCAACTCTAAAAGCAATTGAAGACATTAATAAAAATAATGCAGCAACAATCCAAGCAAACCTAAATCCAAATATTTATTTACAAAGAAAAGTTTATTTAAATACATTTTTTTCAAATAAAGATTATTTAAAAAACAATTTGGAAATGGTTTCAAGAAACATTGTCCAAGGTTGACCTTGAATAAACAATGATTTAAATGATAACAATAACCTGTTATGAGGTTTTTCTAAATCAACAAACTCGCCAGTCATCTTAGACATTTTTAGAAAAACAAGAGATAGAACTAATTTTTCAATGTTCGTTTGAGGTGTCCCTGGAAGTGGAAAATCTGTTGCCACATCAAAACTATTTTTGAACTATTTATTAAATGGCAATTCAATTGTTATCATTGACCCTCAAAGGGAATATAAATACTTAGTTGATAAATTAAATGGTGCTTGAATAGAACTCGGGAAAGGTTTAGAGACAACTCTAAATCCACTTCAATTAGACAATCAATTTAGTGATGAAAATCAAAAAGTAACTAATTATCAACTTGCTAATGACAATATTAAAAAAGTTTGTGTTTTTGTTAAAACATTGTATCCAGATTTTTCTGAAAACAAAATTAGGGCATTATCAGTTGTTCTAAAAAAACTTTACTCAAAATATGGATTTTATGAACCATCTTTTGATTTAAACAAGAAAAAACCAACTGACTTTCCAATTTTTACAGATTTAATCAATTTTTTAGAAACTTATCAATTTGATAATGATATTGAAAAAGAGTTTTTTTCAAAAGAAATCAAAGAATTATGAATTAATTTCAAAAATGACTTCCAAGACCAAGGTCCATACCAAAGTCTATATAACGGATATACAAATATTTCTTTATCTAATGATGATTTTGTTGTAATTGATACATACAATTTAATTCAAGATACAACATCACCATCTGCTCAAGCAGCAATGTATCTGATTATGAATTTCGTTCAAAACAAAATTACAAATAACTTTGTTTTGAATAAAGATACCAAAAAAATCTTGATTATTGTTGATGAGGCACATAAGTTTATTAACAAAAAAAATATGGCAATAATTGATTTCTTATTTGACGTTGTTAAAACAATAAGAAAATATAATGGTTCACTGATTCTAACAACTCAACAACCATCAGATTTCTCACAAGATTATGAAATTGCTACTAAAACTCAAGCAATTATTGAAAACATTGATTACTCTTTAATTTTAAGGTTAAATCAAAAAGACTTGGAAGCAGTTGATGCAATGTATAAATCACGTGGTGGTTTAACCAAAGCAGAAATTAACTTTCTAGCATCAGCACCAATTGGTGAAGGATTAATGAACATTGGAAGCAACAATAGATTATTAATTCAATTACATTACAATGACTTTGAAAAAGAAATTATTTTCAAAAAAGGAGATTTATCTCAAATAATTTAAACTCACAATAAAAAGGTGGAAATCCACCAAAAATTAATTAAAAAAGAAAATCAATATGAATAAAGCATTTTTAATTGGAAAATTAGTAAATGACCCATACAAAGGCACCAGTTCATATGGACAAGAATATTCAAAGTTTACAGTTTTAACATCTTATGATTTAGAAACCAAACCACAATATTTACCTTGTTCATCCTGAGCAAAAACTGCTTCATTTATTAATAATAATTTCAAAAAAGGAGATTTAGTTGAAATAGAAGGTTATTTTGTAAAAGGAAAAAATTATGTTTTACCAGACAAAACTATTTCAGATTATTTTATAAATGTCTCAAAAATTAAACCATTTAAACCAGATGTATCATCTTTTCTTCAAGATTTTGTAACAAAGAATCAAATTGAACAAACTGTTGTTGAAGACTTCTCAAACACATCAATTGACATTGAAGATTCAAAATCATCACCATCTGAAACATCAATTCCAGACGAAGATGATGGTTTATCTTGACCAACCTAAATCAAATAATCTTCTTAAATAATAATTCTTATAGTTTTTGATGTAATTCAATTTCATATTAGATTAAAATAAAAAATGATAAACAACACTCAAACCACAACAAATAGTGAAATTGTAAATCTTTCTTCATTTTCAAATCTTGATATTCATAAAAAAGAAATCCCTAAAAACCTTTATAAACTTTTTTTAACTGAAAAAAATACTAAAAAAATAAACTTACTATTTTTTCTAATAATTTTTTTAAGTTCATTATTTATCTTATTAAGTTTGTTTTTATTAAAACCAATTGTTCTTGATTTATTAAAGAAATCTGAAATTAAAACAATTCCTTGATGACTTTATTCTTCCTCAATTATTTTCACAGTAATTTCATTTATTTTTATTATTCTTAATGCAATTGAATTATCTGCTTGAAAAAAATCTTATTCATATTTTTCATCAAATAATGAATTAAACCCAGGATTTGTTCCTTTAATCTTTTTAACAACATATAAAGCAATTTTAAAAAAACAAGGATAGGGAGTTTATATTTTGTCTTCCTTGAGTTGCAGAACTGGTGGCATCTAAAAAAGAATAAAATAATTAGTCATCAAGTTATTGATGACTTTTTTCTTTATTATAGAAAACTCAAAGACATTAGAATAAGCATATTATTATATTTATACACATCTATTGATATAAGGTATTATTAGTATAAAAAAAATAATCATAAACATACTTTCTCATGTTTGTTCTTCATTCTTACTAATGTATATTTAATGTAAATAACTAGATACAATATATACATAATTATTTATTATCTTTATATAATACTCCAAATTGAAATATATGTTATAATAATGTTAATTCCAGTTGGGATTGGAGAGTGGGTGAAACTCCTAAAAACGCGTATCAGAGGTTTATATTTTTACCAGCTCGTTGTCTATATTAATATTGAACAACAAAAAAAAGAATAAAATAGATAAGTCACCAATTATAGGTGACTTTATTTATAATTTAAATTATGAATACTTTATTCTTTGGAAGAATATACAAAGTTAGAAATGAAACAAATAATTTTCCAATTTCAAGGAATCGTAATGCTAAGAATATAGAGACGGGATTTCTCAAATTAAATCGACCATATTTAATTATTTTTGCAAGAACATATGTTTACTATTTGGCAGTGAAAACTATAACAAAAGGAAATAAAGAAAATACATATAATGATAAAACAAATGTGATAATAAAGAATAGAAATATATATAATGAAAACACTAATAAATTAGGCAATTCGATTAATTGTTCAGTAATAAATATAATGGATAAGCAAATGTTTTTAGATTTATATGACTCAAACAGTAATTTAAATGATGTCAAAGTTAATGATAAGATTTATGGCAAAGTAATGCTAAAAATGAATAAGAATCTAATCTCAAATAATATTTGATTCTCACAAGTAATAGGATTTGAAAATAATCAAACTCAATTTCTTTGAGAAAATGAAATTGATATCAACATTAAAAAGGAAATTATAGATTTTATAAAAATATATAAAGAAATATGAGATAGCAATTTTATATCTTTGGATAAATTAAAAGTACTAAATCTAAAGAAAGAAGAAATTAAGGAATTAAAAGAACATTTAATTAGTTTAGGATATGACAAATGAAACAACAACAAAAATTAAGTTTCAATGGTAATTAAATAATAGTATTTGGAATTAATTTATGTATTAGCAACTACCAATTATGGTAGATTAATGGTACATAGATTATTCAGCATTTTTCAATACATTTATCAATAATGTTTATATTTTATGCGTTACAATATTGTTAATTCCTGTTAGGGATTGGAGAGTGTGCTGTCGAGAAACTCCTAAAAACGCGTATCGGGAGTTATACTTTATCTGACCGGACTATAAAATTAACTTAGTCAAAAAATAAAAAGTATCTGATACCAAGAAAGATATAACTTTCTTGGTTTATTTATATTTTAATTTCTACCACTAATCTACCACAAGTGGTAGATTAGTGGTAGATTAGTGGTAGAAAAACAATTGCAAGTAACATATATCTAAAATCTTCTATATTATTTTTTATAACTTTTAGTGCAAGGGATTTACAAGATTTAGATAAAAAAGTTTACAACTTTTAAAATTTGTGTGTATTTGCACACTTTTTTTACAATATTTGACGAAGATTATCAAAAAAATATAATTAAATATAATTTATAAAATCAAAAAACAATAATTTAAATTAAAACTCTAATTTAATTAAAAATATCTTCTTTAAAATAAAATTACTTAATTTGATATAATTAAATTACCAAAAGTTAGAAGAAAATCTTAACAATAAAACATATATTCTTTCCAAAAAAAAGAAAGGATATGTGTTTATTTTTTACTTTCTTAATTTGAAAATACTAAAAAACCAAAACAAATAAGGAAACTTATAACTTATTTATTTAATTTTAATTTTTAGTTTACCAAATTAAGGAGAATAATGAAAAATGAATTAGTGTTTTGATTACTATTTGATGACACTTCTTGTTCATATAAAAATACTATATTAAACAACCAAGAATTGTTTAAATCATTTCAAAACATAAAAGTTTATGGATTTGGAATGAATTCATTTGAACAAACCAAACAAATTAAAAATAATATTGTTTATGAATATAAACAAATTGATTTATCTTTAACAAACAAAGATTTAATTAGTACTTTAGCAGAACTTCCAAAACCAGATATCATTCTTGCTAGTCCACCTTGCGAGTCTTTCTCAATTGCAGATAGTATTTGTCGAATGTCTCAAGATTATTCAAATACTAATTGGATTGTTCTGAATAGAAAATGATATCAAACAAGAGCTAAAGACTTAACAATCAAAAATCGAGTTAGAGATTTTGTTAAAAAAGAAAAAAACCGTTTAAATGGAGAATCAACTGCCGGAGCAACAGTTCATATAATTGAAACATTCCAACCTAAATATTGAGTTATTGAAAATCCAAGAACTTCCAAATTATGAGATTTTCAAGAACAACATTGAAACTTTTATGGTATCAAAACCCCAACCTATTATTACAATTATGATTTAAGTTTTAGTCAAAAACCAACTATTTTCAAAAGTAATTTAGAACTTCAATTAAAAAAACAAATCTTGAAAACTGGATACAATAAAAATCATATTAAAAATGGTGGGTATAATCAAAGGTCTAAAATCCCTGAACCACTAATTGTTGATATTCTAAACCAAATATTAAATAAGTTTAAATAATAGAAATTATCTAATTGATTTAAATTAATAATAAGTTATATTCCTTATTTTCTATAAACAACAACCAAATAAAATAAGGAAAAAATATGAATTACTTTACACCACATAATATCCCAAACTTAACATCTTTCGACAACACTATTTTAGTTACAACAACAACTGATATTTTTAATAGAATAGCAAATAACTCAATCAACAAAGAAACAAAAGAATATTACATTAAATTAATAAAACTAATTGACATTGGTTTTAGTGAATTACCAACTCAATTAAAAGAAAAAATATATAAAAAATTAATTGATGAAAAAACAACCTTAGATGAAATCTCTCAGATTTGAAACTTAGTTGATAATTGAGAGCAATTAGATGACCTTTATTTAGATTTACTAGAAATAACAAATGATGAATTAAGAAATCTTTTTAATTGTAATATCTACATTCAAGATATTTTAGAAGAAAATGAAATCTATGAATATGAAAATATACTTTCAAATGCTAAAGAAAGTGTTGATATTTATAAAGATGAAAGTCAACATTGATATTTATTACAAGATTTAGAAAATATTGATTCTCAATTTGTAAAAATTGATGGATATCTAAGAGCAAAAGAATGCAAAAAAGAAGAAATCATTGAAATAGTAAAAGAATATCTTGCAGAAAAATCTTTAGACAATCTTTTAGACTTTTATGTTGATTTCGACAACAAAAAAGAAGAAATTGATGAAGCATTCAATTTTTTAAACAATCAAGATTTAATTGACCAAAATTGCATTTGGAGCACTAATGAAGGCAAAAAGTGCAAAATATAATTATGATAAAACAAAATGTTTAAAAATTGGATGAGATGAAGATGGTTTCATTGAACCATTTCCATATACAGTCAAGTTTGTTCCAAAAAAACTACCAAAACAAATTATTAGTTTATTTGAAGCATTTAAAAATAATATAAATGAAAAAATTGAAGGAATCCAGTATTGAAACACATCAAAAATTGAAGATATGTCTTCAGTGTTTGAAAATGCCCAATCCTTCAATCAAGATATTTCAAAATGAAATACTAAAAATGTCAAGAATATGTCAGGAATGTTTTTGGATGCAAAAGCATTTAATCAAGATATTTCTAATTGAAATGTCTCCAAAGTAAAAGATATGTCTTGAATGTTTGGTTATACAAAAACATTTAATCAAGATATTTCTAATTGAAATGTCTCCAAAGTAAAAAATATGGAAGGTATGTTCAAAGATGCTGAAAGTTTCAATCGTCCATTAAACAACTGAGATACATCTAATGTAATTAATATGGGTTTGATGTTTTTGGGAACAAGAAGATTCAATAAATCTTTATCTAAATGAAATGTTTCAAATGTTATAAATATGTCCTGGATGTTTTCAAATGCTAAATCCTTCAATCAAGACATTTCATCTTGAGATGTCTCTAATGTTAAATCAATGAAAAAAATGTTTGATTCATCAATATCTTTCAATCAAGACTTATCAGATTGAGATGTATCAAATGTAACTAATATGGAAAGTATGTTTTTGAATGCTAAATCAATGAAAAAAGAAAACAAACCCAAAATTAATGAAATAAAAACTAAGGAGTTCAAATGAAAAAGAAAATAAAAATCACACCTAAAAAAGCAATTTACAATGATGATGAAACTGAATGTCTAGAAATAGGTTTTGATTCTTCAGGAACAATCATTCCATTTCTTGAAACAACAAAAAAAGTTCCAAAAGAACTTCCAAAAGAAATCACCAGTTTAGCATATGCTTTTGCAAGAAATCTAAACAAAGAAATCGAAGGAATTCAGTATTGAGATACATCTAATGTAACAAATATGAGTTTTATGTTTTCCTTTGCCAGTTATTTCAATCAAGACATTTCAAAATGAGACACTTCAAATGTAACAGATATGGAAGGTATGTTCAAAGATGCTAAAAGTTTCAATCGTCCATTAAACAATTGAAATACATCAAATGTAACTAATATGAATAATATGTTTAGAAATGCAAAAAAATTCAATAAATCTTTAAAACATTGAAATGTTTCTAATGTAACTAATATGGAAGGTATGTTTGCATATGCCAAAACCTTCAATCAAGACCTTTCAAATTGAAATACATCAAGTGTAACTACAATGTCTGACATGTTTTCAAATGCCAAATCCTTCAATCGTCCATTAAACGATTGAAATACATCTAATGTAACAAATATGTCTTGAATGTTTTATTGAGCAAAATCCTTCAATCAACCTTTGAATAATTGAAATGTTTCTAATGTAACAAATATGTCTTGAATGTTTGCATATGCCAAATCCTTTAATCAACCATTGAATAATTGAAATGTTTCTAATGTAACTGACATGAACTTTATGTTTGAAGAAGCAGAATCCTTCAACCAACCATTGAACACCTGAAATACATCAAATGTAACTAATATGAGATTTATGTTTTACAAGGCATCAAACTTCAACCAACCTTTAGACAATTGAAACACATCAAATGTTACAGATATGAGTTTTATGTTTGAAGAAGCAAAATCCTTCAATCAAGACATATCTAAATGAGACACTTCAAATGTAACTGATATGTCTAAAATGTTCTATTTTGCCTCATCCTTCAATCAAGACTTATCAAATTGAAATACATCAAAAGTTACTTATATGAATCATATGTTTTCCTTTGCCAGTTCTTTCAACCAACCTTTGAATAATTGAGATGTTTCTAATGTAACAAATATGAGTTTTATGTTTTCCTTTGCCAGTTATTTCAACCAAGACATTTCATCTTGAAATACATCAAATGTAACAAATATGTCTTGAATGTTTGCACATGCTTATAATTTCAATCAAGACATATCAAAATGAGATACATCAAATGTAACTAATATGTCAGGGATGTTTGCCTCAGCAACATCCTTCAATCAACCAATAGGTTCTTGAGATGTTTCAAATGTTATAAATATGTCCAAAATGTTTCATTGAGCAAAATCCTTCAATCAAGATATTTCAAAATGAAATCTAAATAAAAAAACAAAAATGTCTTATATGTTTGCTTCTTGTCCAATCAAAAATGAGTTTTGTCCATCAAAAAACAAAGAAGTAAAAAATAATTATGAATGATAAAAATCTCAAAAAAGAACAAGTTGAAACAAAACTTTCTAATGATTTGCTTGAAATAATTAAACAAAGTAGGTTAAGTGATTATTTGAAATATACAAAAGAAAATATAACCAATGAAGAGTTAAAAGATGCTTTGAAAAATCCATCTATCATCGAAACATTTGCTGAAACATTGAAACAAATTCAAAACAAAGAAAAAGAACACAAGATTTTAGATTTTAATTGAGATTCATCAAAAAATAAAGATATTGATAATGAAATATCTAAAAAAAATAACAATGAGTTTGTTGATTTTATTAGTAATAAAATAGATAAGATTTTAATAGAAATTGAAGATACTAAAAAGAAAGGAGATTTTGAAAATGAGTATGACTAAAAAAATTACTGTTACTTTAACCCAAAATTAATGAAATAAAAACTAAGGAGTTCAAATGAAAAAGAAAATAAAAATCACACCTAAAAAAGCAATTTACAATGATGATGAAACTGAATGTCTAGAAATAGGTTTTGATTCTTCAGGAACAATCATTCCATTTCTTGAAACAACAAAAAAAGTTCCAAAAGAACTTCCAAAAGAAATCACCAGTTTAGCATATGCTTTTGCAAGAAATCTAAACAAAGAAATCGAAGGAATTCAGTATTGAGATACATCTAATGTAACTAATATGAAATCAACATTTCAATTTGCAGAATCCTTCAATCAAGACATCTCATATTGAGACACTTCAAATGTAACTAATATGGAATCAATGTTTAAAAATGCATTGAAATTCAATCAAGATATTTCAGATTGAAATGTATCACAAGTAGAAAATATGACAACTATGTTCTTTTTTGCCTCATCCTTCAATCAACCAATAGGTTCTTGAGATGTTTCAAATGTTATAAATATGTCCAAAATGTTTCATTGAGCAAAATCCTTCAATCAAGACATTTCATCTTGAAATACATCAAATATAATTGATATGGAAAGTATGTTTTGATACTGTCCAATTTCTGAAAAAAACAAACCTAAAATTAAAGAGAAAATATGTTAAAAAAACAAGAATTAATTAATTTTAATGTTCTATTTAACAATCAAAAAGAATTAGAAGAGTTTTGTTTTTTGTTAAATAAAAAATTAAAGAGTTTTTCTAAGAATGAACAAATAATTTTTGTTTCATTAATTAAAAAAATTAATGATAATTTTTCAAAAATTAAAGAAATTAATCCTAAAGAACAAATATATTTAACAATTAAAAAATCTACTGATTTAAATCCAAAAGATTTAGAAAAAATTGAAAAATATTCACTATTATTCCAAAATGAAATACTTCCAAGTGAATTAATTGAAAAGCATAATTGAATTAACAAAGACTTTAGTTTTTGAACTTGAGCATTTGAAGTTGAAAGATATAATCATTTAGATGGTTTAAAACAACAAATAATTAATTTTTTAGACGAAAACAATATTGGTTTTAGTCAAAAAAATCTTGAAAAAGATTTTAACTGATGAAATAAAATTGATGAATTGTCTTTTGGTAATAAAAATGTTGGCGATATTATTAATTATTTAATAGATTCTGAAACTTCAAAACCAAAAATTATTAAAAACTATTTTGAATTTGTTTATTATATAAATGACCTTAGAAATGTTGAGATTTTAGATGTTGATGATTTAATTATCCAATATAAGAACTATTTACTTAAATTAGATTTGTTAAATCTTATTAAAGATAATTAAATAAAAAAAAGGAGATATAATATGGATAAATGACCAAAAGGAACTTTTGTAGAAAATTCAAAAAGATTTACCGATAAAAAACTAATGATGAAAATTATTGAAAAAAATCTGGACGATACAATGAAAGATAAACACTTTATAGAACTTTTAAAAAGATTAGACAAATCTTAGTCTTATATAATATAAAGAAAAAATCAATCAATCTCAATGTGACTATACTATTTAGATTAATAGTATAGTTTTTTTGTTTGAATCATTTTTAATTTAAACAAAAATAAAGTTTATTTTGAAGAATCTTTTTTAAAATAAAAAAACTATGTTACTTTTAGTAAATAACATAGTTAAACATTGAAAAACTATTTAAACTTAGGATATTTTCCATTTGTTCAAGATTTAGCACCCCTATAAAACAATGTTGGTCAACCTTGTACATTTGATACATCTCAATCTGATAAGTCTTGATTAAAGGATGAGGCAAAAAAGAACATAGTTGTCATATTTTCTACTTGTGATACATTTCAATCTGAAATATCTTGATTGAATTTCAATGCATTTTTAAACATTGATTCCATATTTTTTACTTTGGAGACATTTCAATTAGAAATATCTTGATTAAATGAAATTGCACCAGCAAACATATGATTCATATCAGTTACATTTGATGTATCTCAGTTAGAAAGATCTTGGTTGAATTTAGATGCATTTTCAAACATATGAGACATATCAGTCACATTTGAGGTGTCTCAACTTGAAATATTAGGGTGGTTGACAAAGTTAACTAGTTGGTCAGAAAATGCGTCTTGGATTCCTTGGAACATAGATTTTGTAGAAGTAATTTCCTCTGGTAAATCTTTTGGAATTTGTTGGAAGTAAGCAGGCATTTTTACTGATTGGATTTGATTATTTTTATTTTTGAAATATCCAATTTGAATAATTTCTTCAATATCTCTTCTTCTTGATAAATCTCGATCATATGTCCCTTTTGTTTTACCATCTTTTGTTTTGAATATGGTTGGTTTGGATGAATCTTCTTTTAATGCTTTTACTGTTATTTTTGGGTCTTGACCATTGATTAAAATTGGAAAGGAATTACTGTAATTTATATCAGGAAATGTTGTAGGAATAAAATCTCTATTTTTTTGGATTCGAAGATTATCTGATTTTATTTCAGGATATAAATCAAAATCATATTTTCTTATTGCTCATTTATAAAAACCTTTTTTAAGTTTATTAAATAAAACTATGTATGAATGATATGTTGTGATATTAGGAGCAATTTCTTCATTTCAATATTCTTTTACAATGTCAATTGCCGATTTTGGATTACTTCTTAAAAACAATTCAATTGGCATTGCAAAAACCATTATTTTGAATGAATTATAACTTGTTAAATCAACAGATTTTTCTGCTTCTGAAGGATGAAGAATAACATATTCTTCTCAACCATCCAATCCTAAGTGTGAATAACCTGGATCAAGTGTGATTTCTTTTAGTTTGTTTCTTAATCTATCTAAAATATCATTATATTTTTCACCTTGTTTAATTTTATTTTGGAAATATCTTGCTCAAGCGTTTTTTACTAAGAGTTGCATGTATTTTTGTCATTCAAAAAAATCATATTTACCTTCTCTAGGTTCAATATTTTCAGGGTCAACATCAAAATCATTGTGGTATGTGTTATCAACTATTCATTCTGCTCTTTTTTCAAACTCATTTACAAGTTTTTCTAATTCATTGGCATATCTTTCATAGTCTAAAACTGATATGTTTTGAGTTATTTCTAAATATTCTGAATAGATTTTGTATTTTTTTCCTTTATGTTCAAATGTTTTTTGTTTGAACTCTTCTTTTAATTTATCATATGGTGGAGTGATATATTCATTTGTTAAAAGGTCATAAAATCTTTTCCGAAGATTAATAATTCTTTCTGTGTTTTCTAGAGATTTTTCTAAATCTAGTTTTTGATGATGAGAAGCAAAAATGTCATTTAAAAACTCTTCTGATTTTTTGATTGCTTCTTCAATTGTTTTTTCTGATGAAGATGCTAGAAATGCTTGGTTTTTGAATGAAATAAAATCAAGATATTGTTTTTGATATTTTAAATATTCATCACTGTTTTTTTCTAGTTTTAATTGTTTTGTTTTTCAAGATTCATCAACAAGTTTTTCTTGTAATCTTAATTTATTTAACAAAACTTCTTTATTACCAATGTTGATTGTTGAGGAAGAAGTAGTTTTTTTGTCTTTGTTTGTACAAGAAATAGCAATTAATGAACCAATTGCAATTGGTGCAAAAATTGAAAATCAAAGAATCTTTTTTATTTTTGATTTATTAATCTTTTTCTTCATATTTTTTTTCTCCTTTACTTTTTTATTTGTTGTAATTCTTTTAGTTTAATTAATTATAATTTGTGCTAGTTTTTTTGTTTGACTATAGTAATAAATTATATAGCACAAAAAGTAAGAAAATAGTTTACATATCTAATTTTCAAAATATATTATATTGAATATATATGCTAAAAAGATAAAAGTTACTTAATTTAAGATAGTTTTTTTGGATGAAAACTATTATTTGGATTAGTAAAATTAAAAAAAATGGTTATTTTGAGACTTGGTTCTTAAATTAGTTTTGGTTGAATTTTTTTCTTTTTAATTTAATTTTATATTTATCTAAAATTGGACAATCTTTAAACATTCAATGTTTAGTTTTTAAGTTCTCTATGTTTCATTTTGAAATGTCTTGGTTGAATCTTTTAGCATTTAAAAACATACTTTTCATATTAGTTACATTTGATGTATCTCATTTTGAAATGTCTTGATTGAAATTATAAGCATGTGCAAACATACCTTCCATATTAGTTACATTTGATGTATTTCAATCGTTTAATGGACGATTGAAGGATTTGGCATTTGAAAACATGTCAGACATTGTAGTTACATTTGATGTGTTTCATTTTGAAATGTCTTGATTGAAGGATATTGCTCCTAAAAACATCCCGAACATATTTGTTACATTTGAAGTGTCTCAGTTTCCAATTCCTTGATTGAATGATTCTACAAAAGTAAACATATCTTTAATATTAGTTACATTTGATGTATCTCATTTTGAAATGTCTTGATTGAAATTATAAGCATGTGCAAACATACCTTCCATATCAGTTACTTTAGAGACATTTCAATCATTCAATGGTTGGTTGAAAGAACTGGCAAAGGAAAACATATGATTCATATAAGTAACTTTTGATGTATTTCAATTTGATAAGTCTTGATTGAAGGATGAGGCAAAATAGAACATCAAACCCATATCAGTAACATTGGATGTATTTCAAGATGATATGTCTTGATTGAAGGATTCTGCTAAAGCAAACATATGATTCATATAAGTAACTTTTGATGTATTTCAATTCGATATATCTTGATCGAAATTATAAGCATATGCAAACATACCTTCCATATTAGTTATATTAGAAACATCTCAATGTTGAATTCCTTCGATTGTTTTATTTTGATTTGATGCAAAAGCATATGCTAAACTGGTGATTTCTTTTGGAAGTTCTTTTGGAACTTTTTTTGTTGTTTCAAGAAATGGAATGATTGTTCCTGAAGAATCAAAACCTATTTCTAGACATTCAGTTTCATCATCATTGTAAATTGCTTTTTTAGGTGTTATTCTTGTTTTTCATTTTGATTTTTTTGACATAATATTCCTTTTTGATGATTGGATTAGTAATAATTATTTTTAGTTATAAAAAATAAAAATAAACACATATCCTTTCTTTTTTTTGGAAAGAATATATGTTTTATTGTTAAGATTTTCTTTTAACTTTTGGTAATTTAATTATATCACAAAACAAAGATATCTATTATTTAATAATAATAGATAAAAATTGTTGATTTATATCTTTTAAATATTAAAAATTAAATAAAAAACACAGATGTTGCTGTGCTTTTGTTAAAATCGGTTTAGATTAATTTGATTGAAAGATTAATCTAAAACTGGTTCGGGTTAATTTATTGAATCTTTAATTTATGACTTTAATACTATATAGTATCAAAATTAATGAAAAGAATGATGAAAGTTATTTAAACTCATTAAGAACTATATTTTTAAGAAAAGAAGTCACAAATTATAGTTTGAATAAATACAATATATATAAAAACAAACCAAAGAATTAAATTAGTTTTAGATGTTTTATTAATTCTATTTTTAGGTTTCTTACAAGATATAACTATATTACTTTTTATAGTTAGAATTGAAATTAAACTAAGTATTTTTTTATCATTTTCATAATATGTAATAAAAATTAAAACTTTAAATTAAAAGTGTGTACCAAAAGAAAAAAAAGAAAGTCTAATTTAAAACATATATCGCTTTCTGAAAATACTAAAAATATAAAAAGATTATAAAAATATATTTAAATAGTATATTTTTCATAATTTGTAATAAGTTTTAATTTAGATTTTTCTTTCTTCCCACTTAAAATTGGACACGACCAAATATTTATTATTTTTTTGAATCTAAATTCAATTTAAAGAGTTTTATTATTAAAACTAAAATTTGAAATACTCAAAAAACTGACATTAGTCAGTTATTATTTTTTTTAGTTTGATTTTATCAATTTTAAATAAGTAAATTTTTATAATATAAAATCATTACTATTTTCTTTTTTAAACAACTCCAAAGGTGTTAATCAGTTTAATATTTCTCTTGGCATATTGTTAATTTTGAAAACTATTTTTTCTAATTCTTCTTGGGTTATTTCATTAAAATCAAACCCCTTTTTAAATTCTCTTCTTAAAATCCCATTTCAATGTTCATTACTACCTCGTTGGAATGATGCATATGGTTCTGCACGATATATTTTTATGTCTAACCACTTAGCTAATAAACCAATTTTTTCAAATTCAATACCATTATCTATGGTTATGCTTTTGACAAATAAATTGTTATCTTGAATTAGATTTTTAAGACTTGAATTTATTACAAATCCAGATTTTGAACGAACTTTTATTGCGAATCCGATTCTTGTTTTTCTTTCTGTAAGTGTTAAAACATTGTAATATCCATTTGATTTTCTACCCAATACAAGATCAGCTTCTCAGTGTCCAAATTCTTTTCTTAAATCAATTTTTTTTGGTCTTGTTCATATTGGAAAAACGTAATCTGCTGAATTAACCAATCTTTTTATAACTGATGTAGTTCTTTTTCCACCCTTTTTATATCATTTTCTTAATCTATCTTTTCTTTTGATAACTCAAAGATTTTTATTTATTCAGTTGTATACCGTTCTTAATGAAGGACAATTTATATTTGGATCCTTTTTTATCTCATGTAATGTAGCTTTCACACCATAGTATTTTTTGTCATATTTATTTTTGAATAATTCTGTAAATTTATCAAATTTATTCGGCAACAAAAATCTAAAATAATATTTATGTCTATGACGTTTTTTAGCTTTAATGTTTGCTACCATGGGGTCATAAGTTCCTAAACTTGTGTTTCTTTTTATTTCTCGCATAATTGTTGAAGGACTTCTATCTAATTTTTTTGCAATTGAACGTATTGATTTATTACGATTAAGCTCAAATTTTATATAAGATCTTTCAACTTCATTTATGTGTTTATATTTATTATTTTTGTTATAATTCATATTGAAAGTTCCTTTATCTCAAGCGGGACTTTTTTTCTTATTTTTAAAAATAAAAATTCAAGTGTCCACAACTATATTTTATATCTTTATTGTGTTGCACTTGAATTTATAATTAAGCAATAACTGGTTAAAAGCCAGTTATTTTTAAAAATTTCAACTTAATTTTAGATATTTCTATAAAAATAATTAATCTTAAATTAATCAAAATTTACTATTAAAAAATTGATTTTTTTATATGTAAAATACTTAATTTAATAGAATAAAAAGTTTTTTAATCCAAAAATAATATTATGTAGTTTTTTGAAATTTAATATTATTTTTTAGGATTAATTACAATGGTGTTTAGTTTATCTTTTATTAATTTATTTTTTATATCATTTCTTAAATCACCATCAAATCCATTTTTATATGTACTATTCCCTTCCATTAAATTAATTCCATTGGTTATAGTGTTATTATATGAATCAGTTGTATGTAAATAATTAATACCAATTAAATTAAATGAAGAATCAATTGCCATCGATCCAGAAGAACCACTATCCAATACATCTTCTTTATTATCAATTTTAGTTCATAAAGTTGAATGTTGAATTAAAACTTGTTTTCTCATTCCATGTTCATTTTGTTCTTTAAAGGGTTCAGTATATTCTTGATATTTTTGATTATGAGAATTTCAATCTTTATTTTCATTTTCATTATATTTTACTCATAAACTTTGAAAATCGTCTGCATCAACATAACGCTTAGAAGCACTTATAATTCCACCAGTTGATTTATTACCTTTAAATTTATAATCAGGATAACCAGCATAAAATTGAGTTTTAAGTGGACTAAATTTTTCTTTTTTCCCAACACCAATATGTCAAGTTTTTTCTTCAGGTTTTCCAATAACTTTATCTAGTGCAGGTAAGACATATTTTAATATTTCTTTTTTAATTTTTAAACGTAATAATACAAAATCAGCACCACCATTTTTAGTTTCAACCATTCTATCATCAAACTCTTTTTCAAAATACAATTTAGCATCATCAACAGTTTTTGTTTTAATTCCTGAAACTGTATATCTTGGTGTATAGTATGGTGCATCTAAATATTGTTTAGCTTCAAAGGATGCAACTCATTTATTAATAGTTTGATCATCATTATATTTTAAAGCTAATTTATCACTATTTGTTTTTAGTGTTCAAAACATTGGTTGACTAGAGTCATTATATCGATTTTCCATATTATAATTATTATTTTCAAATTTAACATATTCATGTCAACTATTTTTATCACTATGATTACTATCTTTATTAAAATATAATGATCTATCAAATGCTTTATTTAATGTGAATACATGAATATTTGTTGCAAATAATAAATCTCAATAATCACTGTTTTTTTCATCATCATTTACTATCCGATCAACAACTCACATTGTTCCGCCCTTAAAATCAGGAACTATTTTATCTTCTCAAGTATATGGATTTCTATCTCATCTTTTAAAATCCATTTTTAACATAAATGTATGGTCATATATAAATTGATAATAATCAAGATCTTTTTTTAAATTTTGGGTCGAATTTGTGTCTATTTTAATATAAAAATTTTTATTATTAGTAGTTGTAATTAATAATTCAAATCAGCCATTTGAGTCATCAAAGTTTGCTTTTATATTTTTAACATCATTACTTAAATTAAATAATTTTTTTATTGAATCAAAATTCATATAATAAAATAACTGGCTTAAATTAGATGGTAAAAAACCAAAAGGATTTTTAGAAATCAAATCATTGAAATTATAATTTAGAGCTTCGAAATTATTTTTATTTTCAAATTTATCTAAATATTTTTGTTTAATCATCCCATTTTTTGAAACTTGGTCATTATATCATTCAACTTTTTGTTTGTCATCTTCACCAAAGTTATTATAATGCCCAATTTTATTGGTGTAATTTCAAAATTTGTCATTTAGTTCTTTTTTTCTATATTCTCCATAATAATCACGAAAATTTATTTTTTCATTTTTTAAAAAATTATTTAAATCTTTTAAAGTATTTATATAACTTGGAGTTTGCTTAATAATTTGATAAGGATTATTATTTTGTAAAAATTCTAAGCTAAATAAATGACGGTCTGAATAATCTTTTCTATCAACATCATTATTGATATTATTTTTGTTATTAGGTTTTGTTTGAGGTATGCTATTCTTATTTTCTTGCGGTTTATTTATTTTTGGTTTAATTAATTCCGTGTCCGAAGATTCTTTTTCTTTTTTTGTAATTTGATTTGTACTTGGGTTTGGTATTAACCTAGTTTTTTCTTCTTCACCATCATTACTTACTTGGTTATTAGTAATACTATTTTTATTTTTTTGGATACTACAACTAATACCAATAAAAGCACTTGTATTAATTAATAAAAAACCCAAAAGTAAATTTAAATTTCTTTTCATATTCCTTTTCATATTCATAATTATTTCATCCTAACTTTAATAAAAAAACAAGAAAATTTTATCAAATTTAGTTATATTTAAATAAATCAATAAAAAAACTAATATTTTAAAAGTATTTTAAATCAAAATTAATTTTTTTATCTTTTTAATAGTTTTGAAAAATATATGTTAAATGAATTTATTACAAACACATTTACAAAAGTTTTTATTATATTGTATATTTTTATAGCCATTTTTTAGATTTGAAATATATGTTTTTAATTTCTAAAAATTTCTTCTTAGTTTTAGTAAATAATTAAAAATTCTTTTGATTTAAATTTATTTAAAATTTAAAAATAAAAAATACTCACCAAACAATTTATGTGTTTGGTGAGTTTGTTATCAAAATAAAACTAATTAAAAAATTTAATCTTTTTTAAGATTTTAATATTTTTTGGAATCAATTTTTGATATATGGCAGGGGATGCAGGAATCGAACCCGCACAAATGGGTTTGGAGTCCATGGTTCTACCATTAAACTAATCCCCTAATGCACATATAAATTATAATTAAAGTTTTATATTCTTAATTAATTTTAAAAAACTCTTTAATTGCTTTTACTTTATCTAATTTTTCTCAACTTAAATCAAGATCTTTTCTTCCAAAATGTCCAAATGTTGCTGTTTGTAAATAAATTGGTTTTAATAAATTAAGAGTATTAATAATTCCTTCAACACTTAAATCAAATAAGTTATAAATTGCTTCAATAATTTTTTTCTCATCAAAGTTTGAAGAGCCAAATGTTTCAATATCTATTGATTGCGGTCTTGGAAGCCCAATTGCATATGAAAGTTGAATTTCAATTTTTTTAGCAACCCCCGCTGCAACTAAGTTTTTTGCAATATAGCGAGCCATATAGGCAGCGGAGCGATCAATTTTTGTTGCATCTTTGCCAGAAAAAGCACCACCACCATGTCTTGCAAAACCACCATAAGTATCAACAATAATTTTTCTTCCTGTTAAACCAGTATCCCCAATTGGACCCCCAATTACAAAACGACCAGTCGGATTAATTAATAATTGATAATCAAGATTGAAATGATGTTTTTTTAAAACATAATCAACAATGTTTTTTTGAATAAATTGCTTAAATTCTTCAAAATCAAAATTTTCTTCATGTTGAATTGACATTAAAACTTTTTTAATCGTATAAGTATTTAGTTTGTCATCATACTCAATTGTAACTTGGCTTTTCATATCACTTTTTGCATAAGGAAATTTTTTCTCTTTTCGTAATTTTTCAGCTCGCTTAACAAGTTCATGTGCTAAAACAATCGTTCATGGCATATAATAATCATTTTCATTTGTTGCATAACCAAATAATATTCCTTGATCCCCAGCTCCTAGTTCTTTGTTTTTATTTTTATTTACACCTTGGGCAATATCTGGACTTTGACCAGTGATCGCATTGATGATTTTAAAATCGTTTTCGTTATAACCAAGATTTTTTAAAATTTTTCATGCTTCTTTAATTGTATCAATATAACCTTTTGTTGTGATTTGTCCACCAATATAAATAATGTCATCGTTTGCAATTACATCGCAAGCAATTCTTGAATATTTATCTTGTTCTAAAAGTGCATCGACAATCGCATCAGAAATTTGGTCACAAATTTTATCTGGATGTCCTGCGCCAACAGATTCACTTGTTAATAATCTTTTCATAATTTTTTCCTCTTTATTTTTTTAGATAAAAAAAACAACTTCATTCAAGTTGTTTTTTTAAAAAGCGTAAACATAAAATGATACATGTTGGATATAAAATATCCCTGACTATCCACCTTATTTTTTATTTAAAAACAGGTTGGCATGTTTCAAACGCTTGTCAAGCTAAACAACTCTTTATGTATTTTTTTAATTATTTACATTATTTTATCATTTTTAATTTAGAGATAATGAAATTACTTTTTTAAAAAAAATTAAAATAACTTTTTTAAATGAAGTTTAAGCTATTTTAATTTAATTCAATTAATTATTCTTGATCTTGAATTTCATCAAATCCAGGCATTTTGTTTCCTTGAATGAATTCAATTGAAGCACCACCCCCAGTGGAAATGAAACTAAATTTATCTTGGTAACCTAATTTATTAATCGCTGTAACTGAATCGCCGCCACCAACAACAGAATAAGCTTCTTTGTTATTTGCAATCGCAATCGCAATTCCTTTTGTTCCATTTTCGAAATTCTTAAATTCAGTTACACCAGCTGGACCATTTCAAAAAATTGTTTTTGCATTTGCAATAATTTGATTAAATAATTCAATTGATTGTGGACCAATGTCTAGTCCCATATACCCATCAGGGATATTAAGATTATTTTTGTTTGTAAATAAAGGAGTTTTATCAGCAAACTCATCAACATAAGCATTATCAATTGGTAAAACAATTTTGTTTTTAAATTCTTTTAGATATTGTTTTGCCATTTCAATTTTATCTTCCTCATAAATTGATTCGCCAATTTTATTTCCTAAAGCTTTTTGGAAAGTATAAGCCATTCCACCAACAATTAAAACCTTATCAGCAATATTAAATAATTTTTCTAAAACTTTGATTTTATCACTAACTTTAGCACCACCAATAATTGCTACAAAAGGTCTTTCAAAACCACTTAAAATTTTTTGAAGATGTTTAACTTCATCATCCATTAAAAACCCTAAAGCTGATTCTTTTGCATATTTGGCAATGCCAGCTGTTGAAGCATGAGCACGGTGTGATGCTCCAAAAGCATCATTAACAAAAACATCAGCTAAATTGGCTCAGTATTTTGCTAATTCTGGATCATTTTGTGATTCAGCTTTATTATTTAAGTCTTCAAAACGGGTATTTTCTAAAAAAATAATTTCGCCAGGTTTTAATGAAGATGCAGCTTTTTCAACTTCTTTTCCTCTTGTAAAAGGTATAAATTTAACTTCCTTATCTAAAATTTCACTAAATTTTTTTGCAACAATTGCTAATGATTTGCTTTTTTTATCTTCTTCAGTTTTAATTCTTCCTAAATGCGAAATTATAATTAAACTAGCACCATTTTCTAGAATATATTTAATCGTTGGAATTGCTGCATCAATTCGTTTTGTATCAACAACACAATTGTTTGCAATTGGGACATTAAAATCAACACGCAAGATAACTTTTTTGTTTTTTAACTCAATGTCCTTGATTGTTTTTTTCATATATAAACTCCTAAATGATATAAAATTTTAATAATTATAAATATTATAAAATTATAATAAAATTATTCTCATTAGATTCTAATCTTAATAATATAATGAGTTATTATTAATTTATTATAAGGAAGATTGATTTGAAAAAAGGTTGGTAAAAAATATGGCAAAATTATTGAATGCCCAAAAACAAAAGGATACAAGAACTCTCAAATATGATCCTGAAAGCGATAGTCTAACAAGAGTTATCAAAGAATTTCAAACGTATCGTAAAAATGCCAAATTCTATAAAGATTATTCTGAAATGGAAATTTTTTCATTTTTTAAAAAAATTAATTTTATGCAAATTGTTGATGAAAAAAATAAAGATTTAATTGATGAAACTAAAAAAAGACAGGATAAAATTAAGTTAAAATACAACCGATATATTGAATATGCTAAATGATCAGACTCCCCATTAGCAACAAAAACTAAACCACTTTCAATGTGAAAAAAAATCTTTATTGTTTCAGCTTTTGTAATTATTATCATAATCTTGTTATTGATTATAATTGGCTTAAATAAATGATGATAGGACTTCGTTAAAAATTATGGAAAAAGTAACATATGTTATTTTAGCTTTATTAATCTTAATTACAATTGCAATTCTTACAAATTATTTAATTATCTTAACAAAATGAATAATTAAAAACAAATCAATTAAAAATAAACTTGGTAGTTCAACAAAAATTCGTATTTTTTATCAATTAAAAGAAGCACTTGAAACCTTAGCTAAAACAAAAACTGGGGCAATTATTACAATTGAAAATAAAGATAACTTAGATTCATTAAGAACAGACGGAATTATTTTAGATGCAAATATTTCATCTTCAATTCTTGTTTCAATTTTTAATAAACACAGTCCACTTCATGATGGTGCTGTTGTTATTCGAAATAATAAAATTCATTACGTTGGAACATTTTACAAGATTACAAAAAAATCAATTGATAATAAATATGGTGCAAGACACCGTGCAGCGCTAGGAATTTCTGAAATCTGTGATGCTTCAACATTAATCGTGAGTGAAGAAAATGGCGGAGTTTCTTTAGCTGAAAATGGAATTTTACAACCAATTCCTTTAGAAAATCTTCAAGAAGTTCTAACCAAAATTTTTAAAGATTATTCATAAAAAAATATCATTCTTAAAATAAATTATTAAAGGATGATATTTTTTAATATCTTTATTAGAAAAAAATTTATCTAAATAAAAAATTACAAGTTAATTATGAAATATTCAGATGATGAAGTTTTTATTATAATGCGGAATTTTATAATATAAATTTAAATAAATTTATTTCAAATTTTGCTTAAGGAAGAAATTGCATGATATAAAAATCTACCTAAAAATGATGTTATTTTTTTAATATACCTCGAAAAAGCACTAATATCTTCAGGAATTAGTGTTTTTTCATATTTTTAGATAATATTTTCATTCAAATAAATAGTTATAAGTGTTTAAAAGTTTTATCTTTTAGCAATCAACTAATTACTAATTTTAAATTTAATTTATTTATATTGCAATTTCGTACATTCGGTTGGTACCGAAATTGCAATACTAAACAATATTAATATTCAAGAACTTATTAATAACTAGATTGCTAAAAGATGGAAAGGGAAAGTATATTATAAAAAGTATATTAAAACCATAAAATACTTTTTCAATACATTTTATAGAAATTTCACCCTAATAAATTGGGTGAAAAAAAATAGAACTTTTTTACATTTAATCTAACTATTAAAAAAATAGGAGATTAAATAAATATGAATGAAATAAAAAGCGGTTATTTTTGGCTTAATGACTTGCTGAAAAATAAAGATAAAATTTTAAAAGATAACAATTTTTATCTAAAAACCGGAATTTTAAATTTAGATAAATATGTTAAAGGATTAGTAGAACAGCAATTTTACGTGCTTGCTGCTAGACCTAGTGTTGGAAAAACAACATTTTGTTTAAACTTAATTGTAAGATCTTTAAGAAATTTAAAAAATAATGAAATTATTGTTTTTTTTAGTTTAGAAATGTCATCCAAAGAAATTTTGAATCGACTTTTGAAAATTTTGGCATTTTTGTGACCAAAAAATGAAATTGAGAAATTGGTTGAAGAAAAAAGGTTATTAATTGTGGATTTTCCAAATTCTAATGTATTTAAAATAGGTAATTTTTTGGATGATTTGAGTAAGAATTTTAAAATTAAAAGCTTGATAATTGATCATCTTCAATTATTAAATCTTGATAAACATCAAAATAATTTGCCTAGATATGAAAAAATGACTCAAATTACTAGACAATTAAAAATATTAGCGAAAGATAAGAACATAAACATATTAGCTATTTCGCAACTTTCAAGAGATTTTGAAAAAAGAAACTCTGCAAAAACTGAAATTGATGTCCAATTGTCAGATTTAAGGGATAGTGGATCAATTGAGCAGGATGCTGATGTTGTAATGTTTTTAATAGTTCGGAAAGATTTAAAAGATAAAGATAGATATGGTTTAGTAATTTCAAAAAATAGGAACGGAAGTACTGAAATAATTGATTCCAAATTTTTTAAGGAAAAGTTTTTATTCTGTTTTAAAGGTGATGAATTTTGTAAGGTATGCAAAAATCTTATTGTTGATTCTAAAAAAACAAAATTAGCAGATGGAAATTTTGTATGCTCTGAAGAATGCTTAGTTAATTTAAAAAAAATAGGAGAAAATAATGAACTTAAATAATTTATGACTTTACCATCTTATGAATCTAAAAAGATATTCACAATCAGATTTTCAAACAGTTCGTGAAATGGGACAAAAAGCTTTAAAAAAATACTGAGCAATTGATATTTATAAAATTAGTGATGCTGAGTTTGAGTCTTGCTTGAAAAATCTAATGGACGATTCGATGAGCATTAAGGAACTTTGAGATTTAGAAATAAAAAATAGAATTAATAATGTTAAGGAGTTAACTAAAGATGCCTAGTTCAAGAGAATTTAAAATTGCTGCAGTATTTTTTCCATTAATCGACAAATTAGACAATTATAAGGATTCGCATTTCAACGAAATTGCTGAATTGGCAGCAACTTGCCTTGTTGATTATGAAAATATAAGTGTTGAATATTTGTCAAAATTACCTCATCAAGAGTTTAAAAAAATTATTTTAAAATTGTACGAAGACGTGAAAATGCTTGATTCGTTATGAAATTCAATTTTAAAAACATTAAAGCGGTACATAAATGGAAAAGAATAAAGAAGTATTAGATGTTTTTTTAGATTCACTAAATTTAAAGGGTCGTGAAGTTGATTATAAAGATAACAATCATTTTTATATTCGACCTGAAGGTTTCGGTGGAGTTCCTGCCGAAATACTTCATAGAACGGTTAAATATGGCGGCATAAATAAATTGAAAATTGGCGGAACAATTGCATCTAACCCAAAGTTTGGTTTATCTAAGAAAAACAAAAAATATTTATTTTTTACCTTAAAAATCTCATTATTAAGTTCTGAAAGTAGCATTATTTTCAACACTAATATTAAAAAATTTTTCTTGCCTTGTGCTTGTTTTGATGAAAAAATTATTAATCTCTTGGAATCAAAATTAGAAAAAGAAGATGTTTCTATTGTTTCTGGTAAATTGGATATTGCGAATGAAACAATTGCAGATCCAAGTAATAATTCAAAATTAATTTATGTGCCAAAAATATCTTTATTAGTTGATGAAATTCAAGTTTTTAAAAATGATGGATTAGTCATAGTTTCAGATAAGTATACAAGTTCGACATAATGTTAGATATTCCTAAATTTACCGAAGAAAAATTAAAAGAAATTTTGCATTACACAGACCTATCTGATAATCCGGCATTTCAAAGCTTTAAGTCAAACACAATTTTTGAATTGCACAGTGGAGCAAAAGGAGTTTCTAAGTCATTTGGTCAAGCAATAATCACAATTTACCGAATTGTTAACGATAAGAGATTTTGTAGCGTTTGATGTCGTAACCAATACAACCACATTAAAAAAACTCTTCGCCCAATGTTTGAGAAAGTTTTATCTTTTTTAAAACAAAAACATGGATTAGATTATACAAACTGTTTTTCCATTTATGACAGTGGACTTTATTGAGAAATGGACGACGGGGGAAAAGGTAGAGCAATTTATTTTGAAAACTTTGAAAAAATTCAAGCATTTCAAGGAATTACTTTAAAAAACAATAATTTCTTATTTGGTGAGTTAGTTTTAGATGAACCTATTGAAGATCCAAGTGATACTGCAAAATTGCCTCATCAATTAGCAGAACTTTATAAACTCCAGGAGCAAAAATTACCACTTCTTATATCAAATACAGTAGCGCGTTTAGAAGCGCCTTCTGATTTCCAAATCAAAGTAAAGTTTCTATATAACATTTTCACAACGGATCATTGGATTATAAAAAACTATCATAATCAAATTATTGAAATTATAAAAAATAATGGAATTTTAAATTTATCAGTTCAAAAAGAATTAGAGAAAAATAAATTTGTCCAAAAATTCGATGAAAAATTTAAGGAAAATTTAGGAATAAGCGTGACTATGTATTCTAAGTATTTTATTCCCAAGTCGGAATTAGGAGAAGCACAAATAAAATATCTTGAAACTCTAAAAAAAGATGATTATAGACTCTGAGTTATAACCGTCTTAGGATTTGCATTCGAGGATGAAATCAATAAACCAAACTACTTTATGATGCCATATATTTTCAAAAAAGAAAACAAAACTCCAATTCTAACAATTACAAGTTTAGACTCTATACCGGATCACTCTATTTTTGCAATTTACGATGGGTTTGACCCTGGTCTATCAGACAAAAGTGCTTGAGTTAGAAGTTTGTTGCTAGTAGACGGTAGAGTAGTAATTTGAAGAGCAATTGATGATTTAGGTGTTAAGCAAAAATCTAAAGCAAGATACCCAAGATCAGAAATAAATAAGTTACTGGCAAACTTGATTAAAGAGGATAATGAAAAAATTAAATTAGCAAAAAAATTCTATCATCCAAAAAATAACTTTGAATCATTGCTGTTGACTGATAATGATATTATTGCTGAATCATTAGAATTATTGTTTAGGCAAGAAAATATAAATGCTAGAGCAATGTTGGCAAATAGGCGCGATACATTACACAATAAATTTGGAATCATAAACCGCCAAAATTGGCAAAAATGATTGTTTGCAGAAAAAATGATAATTTTGAGTCTTGAAAGTTATTTCTTAATTAATTATTTAGCAAAACAAGTTATTTTGCCCGGCGAAAAAAAACGAGACGAAACAATTAATCGTGAAATTTATGATCTAATAAATGCATTTGAAATGTCTTGCTCGAGATTATATTCATTCCAGTATTTTTCAAGACACCAACAAATTTTGCATTCAAATAATGAAAGCGAGGAAACTGATGACTAACCAGAAACAAATCAGTCTAATGGATCATTTCAAGGCAGCAGAAAAATCAACTCAAGACATATTTGATATAACTCTTTACAATAGACCTAATTCAAGACTTGCTTATTTGAAATTAGGAGCAAAAATACAAGCTAATACACTTGCTTTTAAGATACCAGAAATAACATTTGAAAATAATAATGTTCAGGTATTATGAGATAAAACGATTAAGTCAAATAAGTTTTTAGAAATTGTCCAACAATTGGAATCAAATTTGTATGAACACGGATATTACGCTTTAGGCATTTCTAAAATTGCTCCAAACGATTTTAAAATCACTTTAGCAAAAGTTGAACGATTCAAATTATTTAATAATAAATTGATTAAACTATCAATAGTGGTTGATAGTTTTTCTGAAAATACCGAAAATTATGACATTATAAAAGAATATGACTTAACCAAGAAAACAAATAATAATTATGTTTCTGTTGCAGCGCGTAGCAAATTAACTAACCATTGAGTGGAATTAGATAAATTTAAAAACCAGGATTTTAGTTATTTAAATGAATTTCGAGAAGATTTTATACCATGAATTGTTTTTAAAAATAATTATATGGGAAATTCGGAAATAGACGATGTGGATAAGAGCTTATTTCAGATGTTGGATAATTCTTTGGAATGTGTTTTAAGAGATAATTTTTGATCTAATCCATTTATTTTCGTAGTGGATAATTACAACTTGAATTCTGCAGAGGATATCAAACAGTCTATTTATGATTTTGGGAAAAGAGTAATTTCAAGTTCGACAATGTCCTTAAGCTCTGGAATAGGGAATCCTATAGAATTCCATCAAGGAAATTCAAACACAAATAATATTTTGCAAAAAATTGACAAATTAAATTATCTAATTAAGGATCAAATGTTTTTCAAAATGAGTTCTGCAGATTTTGGAACTAAAAACATGCATAATGCTGAGTTTGAAAATCTAAATTCAAACTTTAATGATTATGTTGAGAGTAAGGCAAACTCAAGAGAGAGTTATTATTGTGATTTTATAGAGTTATTCTTAAAAATTGCAAATCTACAAAGTGATTTTGAGGTAATTGTACCAAATTCAACAAAATACTTAAAATCAAAAGAAGCAATTTATCGGACCGATTTTAATGGTGTTGTTTTAAATAATTCATCTCAAGAAATTGAAAGTGAAATAAAAAATGATTAAGTTAAGCGATTATGTTAACTCTTCAGGTGAAGTAAAACTTTACCGCTATAAAGTAGTTAATTTGAAGTTTAAAGAATACTTAAAATTTAATACTAAAACAAATGATCTAATAATTTTAGAAGAAGATGGATTTTTTAGTGGTTTTCTAAATCAATCAACATTTAACTTAAATGAGAAGGTGGAAGATGATAGGGTTTTGTTTTCATATTTGGAAACATTTAACTTTTATACAAATGAAAAAATAATTGAACCAATTTTTAAAAAAAACAATGATTTTTATTTGTTTTCATTTAAAGAAAAAAATGATATAGATTTTAACCAAGATAAGTTTTATTATTTAGATTCGAACTCAAATGTTGAATATGATTTTTCAGATGATTTCTATAACGCTGAGAATTATTTATTTCAAGTGAGTTTTTCAAATGTAAAAGCACTAAAAAATTACGATGTAAACAAAATAGAATACCGTTGAATTGATTCAATAAATAAAAAAGAAACTAAAACAGTAACAATTACTGTTCCTAATACTATTTTAATTAGCGATATTGTTTTTAAAGGACGAATTGAGCAAAATGCTGTTGTTACAGAGAATAATGTAATAGCTGATTTTAGCGTGAAAAACAATGTAACTTTTTATCCGCATATTTTGCATCCAATAAACGTTCAAAATAGTTATGTAAATTGATTTGACCAGACTTTATTTTTTTTGAAAGAATGAAAATCATATTTTTTTGAATCGGATTACTTGCGGTGAAGCGTTTTTTATTACAACCTTATAGATGAAAAATTCAGAGATCATGATGGAAAAAAAGAAATAATAAATTTTGCTAATGATATTCTTAAAAAGAAATTATTTAGAGTAACAGATACATTAACTTCTAATTTCGCAAATATGAGCGAAAAGGAAAGAAAAGAATTTAAGGAAGAAGTGTTTAATGGTACCGATCCGAAACAATATTGTGATTTCGAAATTAATACCTTACTAAACAAAATACCAAATAATGAATTAAAGGATATAGTTAGATTAATTATTTTAATGCTGTCTAAGCATATATCTTCTAGTTATTGTTTTAAAGGTGGCTTAACCGAGGAACATGAATTATTGCTTCCGTTCTACTTAGATAAAACTACAGATTCTGATGAATTTATAGTTCGATCAAATTATTTCTATTTTGTTCCAGAGGAACACAATTGAGTTCCAAAGGATCACATATTAAATGAACATAATTCATTTTTGTTTCATAACAAAATTATCCAGATGCCTATTATTCCTGAAAAAATAAATGAAATAAATATATCTAATTCGCCACTAGATTTTAATACTTCTACAAGCCACAACTTTAATTACTTATTCTGGAATCCAAGCAAATCAGAATTTATATCAGAGTATTTTGAAATTCTTGGAGTTAAACCTGGTTCTCAAATTACTCATGATTACAACCTAGAAATTTTAATGAATTCAGAACAACCTTTTTTTAAGACCCGTTTTTCAGAGCAACCAAAGCAAAAATTAAAAATACTGAAATACAACGAACTAACTAAAGACACATCCAAGATTTTTGGTAAAAATTTAAGAGATTGAAATTCAATTTGAACTTATTTAGAAGAAACGTACCCAAAAATTAAATCAATTTTAAAAAATAGTAATTATGAAGTTAATAAGGGCTATACCGAGAGTGAAGCTCATGTTTTTAGAGAAAATTTTGAAACACAATTTTTTAGTGGTCCAACTCATAACAGTCGAGGTTCAACACCACCTCGGGGTTGAAGTTTAAAATTTTCAAAAGAAAAAGCAATTTTTCCAATTTCATATACCGAAAATTCATCACCACAAAAATTAATTAAAATTGACTATTTGTTTAAAGAGGCAAATGAATTCAAAAAAATTCTTAATTCTGAAAAATCAAGTGAAATCGATATAACTTTTGAAATCGAAAATTCAGATTTTATTTTAGAAGAAATCAATTTGAAATCAATTTTTGCGGATCAAATCAAGGTAAAAATTGATGATTATCTAGATAAGAATTTCAAATTAAATTATGAGAACAATAAACTTGTTTCAGAAACAAAACTAATAATTTAAAAAGACAATTCGAACCGCTGCGAATTTAAAAAGAAAAGACGGAATTTTTTCAAAAATTAAAGGAAATTAACTATGAAAAAAATTATTGAAAATTTATCAGCATTATTGGAAATTGGTGTGGATGAATTAAAAAATAAATTAGATATTAAAGATGATACAAGCTCGAAAGAATTAGCAAGAAAATTAGGGGTTTATTCTATATTTGAAACTAAAGAAGAACATGCTGAGTACATTAATTCAAAACTAGCTAATAAAGAAGATTTGATTAATTCGTATTCTGATAAAGTTAATTCTAATAAAGAGCTAATTGAAAAGCAAAAAATAGAAATAGAAAAGTTAAATAAGAGTTTGGAAAATAACTTAAATTACAAAACTATTATTTCTAATTTCGTTAAGAAAGAATGAGAAAACTTAGGCATTAAAAGAAGTTTTGAAAAAGAGATATTTGATTATTCGAGTTTAGATTTTTCGAATCTAAGAAAAAGTCTAATTGACTACGCAAACGCAGAAGGACTAGCATTTTCTAAACCTAGTTTTTCTGAGTTTATAAATGAAAAAGAAAAAGAAAATAATGAAAGTGCCATTAATGCAATTGCAGTTAATGGCGCTGTAAAAAAATAGGAGAAAATAATGTCAATCAAAAAGATTTTAGAAACCGAAATTGCACAGAGTTGGAATCCACAACCCGGAGGGCAAATTAATTTTGAGAACATTAAATTAAGTGAATTACAAAACACAATGTTATTAAAGCACTTTGTTTCAAAGAGTTTAATAATGGAGGCATCGAAGGATATTAATATTGTTGCATCTGATGCAAAGAGTGTTAAATTTAGTAATTTACTAGGAGGGACTAAAAAAATAAAAAGTAGTTTGGGAACTGGTCCATTTGATAAATACTCAATTTCTAAACCAATAACAATCGATTGAGATGAACCATATGTTTTTAGAGAGGGGTTACCAGCGTATGCAATCAATAACTTTCCAGCAACAGTTGCCGAAAAACTAGTTGCCTTCGTTGAACAAGATTCAAAAGACTTTGAGCGTCTTGGATTTTCAAAATTAGAAGCAGCAGCAAAAAGTAACAAGACTTTCAGACCAATTGAAATAGACACTGCAACAGCAACAGGAGAACAATTGTATGCACAAATTGTCCAAGCAGCAGATGCAATTACTCAACTGGTTGATAAAAAGGCAGGAATTGATTTAATCGATGCAAACAAGATTGTAATTTTTGCTCGTCCTGATGTATTAACAAAAATAAGCATTTATGCTATGAAAGGCGATCACACTACAACATCAGTTAACTTAGGGTCTTATGCACTCGGGACATTAGGTGGCTATACAACTTATGCATGTCCTTTTTTAAAAGAAACATCTGTAATAATCACTACAACAAATTCTATGGCGAATGCAAGACGTATAATTGCAGCAAATGCAGGGAAAATTGATAATTTATCTAACGACCTTGGAGCATATTTAGAAACGTCATTTATAAGTGGAGTCGTATTAGACATGATTCCAACTGCAATTATTAATAAGAAAGTAGAAATAGCATAATAATTATGCTATTTTATGGTTCAAATTTAAATATCAGAGAAGCATTACCTGAACTTTTAAAGAAACCTAAAGGTCAAAGAAATTGATTGTTTAGAATTTTAAACTTCTTAGCAGAACTAGTAATTGATGCTGTTTCAGGATTAATTACGGTTTTGAGCGGAAATAAGTTTATTGGAGACTTTGTGAGAATTTTTCTAGGGGTCATAAATGACCTAGTTTTGCCTACTATTTTTGGGTATGAAATTGAATGACAAGAAATAGGGCAAAATGCTTTATTTAGGGGTTTAATTTTTGGATCAAGATTAGGGTTAAAGCATCTTAGAAAAATAAAAAAAGTTAACAAAGTTTTAGGTTTTAAAAAAGTTATTCAAAAAGCACAAACAATAGCTAGATTTATCTCAAACCCTGCATCAGCAGTAAATTACGTAGTAAATAAATCAACATATGGTTTGAAAAAAGTTTTGATGAAAAAATTTGGAAAAGAAGCAGGCATTAGAACTATAAAAATAATTAGAAATATTTTTAAGTTTTCAATCAAGGCAACTGCTTTTACTTCAGGTTTTATTGCAGCAAAAGATAAAAAGGAATTTTTACTTAATAGACTGAATAACTATGGTGTTGCAGCAATAAAAAAATTTTCAAAAAGTATTATTAGAAAATCTGTTTTTAAGAATCTTAAAAAAATGAAGTCACGTGAAGATCTCAAAAAAATAATGAGTTCTGCAGACAAAACTTGAATTGATTTTCAAGGTGCTTCAAAGTGAATTGATGGGTTAAAAATAGCTTCTGATACTTGAATTTATGAAGAAACAAATCAAACACTATCTTATTTTGTATTTTTTAATAAGCAAGCAACAAATTATAAAAAAAGTTTATTGTTTTTTAATCGTCCAATTGAAGAATTTCAAAATTTTTTGGATGCAAAATCAAAAGGTAAATTTTATCTTGATAACCTTGCATGAGGTTGGGAAGTTGGTAAGGCAATTAACAAGAAATCAGAGCTTGCAATTAAAAAACTTGAAAACACAAAATACTCAGAACATTTTTTGAGTTCAATTAAAGAATTTGATAAAAATTCAAAAGAAGTTGTTGAAAATTTAAAAGATAATTTTAAAGTCTTGAGTTCAGCAAGGAACCGATTTCTTGGCAACAAGGTTGTAGTTGAATGAAATGATAACAAGGTTAGTTTTTTGGATCGTAGGGGGTTTCAAACTGAAGAAAAATACAATAATTTTTTCTTGAATAAACAAAATAAGATTAAGAGTATTAGTAAACCAGTTACTTTGGTCAAGAGTATAAAAAAATTGTAAAGGAGGTTATGTGGATAAGACAAGTGTGTCGTTTCTTGGAATAAGTTTAGAAGATTATAACAGTTCTTTAAATTTAATGAATAAGTTTTTTGTGCCAAAAAAACTGTTAATTTTTTATGAAAAACTAAGCAACAAGGAAGAAGAATGCTTTATAAATCTAGCAGGAACAATTTTAAATCAAATTAATTTACTGCTGGGACAAAGAATAAGCTATTATATTTCGTCTTCAAAAAACTTAGAAGATTTCATTGCTCAGGTGGGGAAAAGCAGATATCAAAATTTAAAAGAAGCAATTTATGAAGAAATTAAATTTAGATTGTTGTCTAATAGTTTTCCTGAGTTTTATTTTCAAGAAAAAATCAGTCTAAACAATTTTCAAAAAATCGGAGTTCAGAGAGAATTTAATACAATTGAAAATTATTTGTGTCCAACTGCAGCAATTTTAATTTTAAATTCGGGTTGAAATAAACTTGAAATTCCTATTGTGGATAAATTATTGGATTTAAAAGATATTATTGAAAACAAACAAAAAAATATTGAGTCTTTAATTTACGATAAGCAAATTTTGTTCCAGAATAAAATTCTGCAGAATCAAGAAGAATTTAAACAGAATCTTGAGAGTCGGCAATTTGAGTCTGAAAAAAAGATAGATATTAATTTGGGTTTATTTAAAAACCAATTAGATTTTTTGCTAAATGCTTTTAAACAAAATGAGTTATCTGATGCTGAAGTGATTCAAAAATATAAAGATTTACAACAACAACTTAAAGATATTCTTTTAAATGAATTAAAAACAATAAAAGATTCAAATTCAGATTTAAAATCTAATTTTTTAAAATTAGAAAAAGAATTAAATTCTGAAAAAGCAATTAATAAAAATAATAAAAATCATATTGTCTTAACAAATCAAGAAATTCAAAAGCTTGATTCGTTAGTTAAAAATAATTTAAAGCAAAATATTGAAATGAATAAAGATAATATTTTAAATTTAGCTTTATCATTTGATAAATTTAACCAAAAAGCACAAGATAACGCGAAGCAAATTGGAATTATTAAAAATAAAATTCCAGATCAAATTAATCAAGAAATAAATAAGTTAAAAAATATTTTATCTTCACAAATTGACGATTTAGGCCACAAAAATAATTCTCAAGATCAAAATTTAAATGCGTACAAGGTCAATACTAATAGAACATTATCTAATTTAGATTCAGAGTTTAAATCTATTGCTAATTCGATTGATCGAGTAAGAAATAACGAAGCAATCTTAAATCGGGTTGAAGAGCGGTTGGATAACGCATTAAAAAAAATTGAAAATTTTATTGATGAAAAAAACCAATTAAAAAATAATAATAATCTTGTTGCTGCAATGTTAGCTATATATTTATATGACCATCAAAAAAGTATTCTAAAATCGGATCTAACTGAAGATTATTACTCCTCTAAATACAAGCATTTTGAATTTATAAAAAATGAAAATACTTATAAATTTTTAATTAGAAAAACACTGGTTTATCCTCGTTCAGAATCTAACGGGGGAGAACCTTGATATGAGTGGACTTATTATGAATTTGGAATTGACAAACAAACTAGAGAAACTGAAAAATAATTTAATTGAAAAACATAATCCGCTTGCAATTATTATAAAAGGCAGCAGGATGTTTGGAATAGAGAATTTAAATTCGGATTACGATATTTGCTTAATTACAAAAAATTTAGAAAAAAACTATCAAGTTTTTGATGAAAATTTAAATTCAAAAATTGACATATTCTTTACAACCCCTGAATTGGAAGTATATGGTTCGGATTTTTTTAAAGGGATAAGTTTATTACAAAATTTATTTGTACGTCCAGAGCATATTTTATATATGGATTTTTCTTTTGATTTTATTGCTTTTAAAAACAAAATTAAAGAAAAAAAAGAAAAATTAATTCTAAACCAAATCCAATTAGACTTATTGCGAATTGAGACATTTGCTTATAATTTTAAAAATAAAAAGGACTATTATCACTATTGTTACTTGTCTAGTTTATTGTCTACAAAGGAACCTAATTGAGAGATTATTAGACGAATTAAAAATTGAACAACTAAAGATAAAGATATAGCGTATTTAGAGAAATGTAGAAAAATACTTTTGAAATTTTATTTAAAAATGAAAGAAGAAATGGAGGATTTAGATGACTAATACGAATACACTAATACAATTATTACCAGTAATTGTCCCTATAATTTCGAGTTTTGTAGGTTTATTTTTAACAGTAATTTTTACAAGTTTGAATCACAGCAAAAAAATAAAATATTTTAGAACAAGATTGGAAGAATTAGAAAAAGAAAACAATCAAATTCATTTGGATTTTAAACTATATAAGGAAAAGATGGATCACTGAGCTTTTGATATGAAAGTTGATTTAAAGAAAGCACTTGATGAAAACACACTATTAATTAAAAAAATTGAAATGTATAAGAACAATTCAAGTGTTGAATATAACAAAGAATTAGAAGACAAATTGAATGATTACTTAAAGACTTCTGACGAATTATCAAATGAACTTTTAAAAGTTAAAAATGATAAAGCAGAATTGCTGCATAGAATTGAAATTGTAACATTTGAAAATAGAAAATTAAAAATGAAAGTTGGAACTTTAGAACAAGAACTTGATAAACAGGTCTCTTTCATGGAAAATGTAAAGAAATTTGAAGAAAGTATTAAAAACTTTAATTTTTCAAAAAAATCAGAAGCTCCTGAAAAAGATGATTCAATTGTAGATAAAGAAACTAAACCATTAGCTTGAAATACTTCTGAAATAGAAAAGAGCGTGTAGAACGCTCTTTTACTTATTTTAAAAGACTGTGAATACATCTACAAATTTTAAATAATCTTTTTTAGACCTAATTTTTCCATCTTGATCTCGATAACCCAATCGAATATTAATTAGTAAATTCTTAATGTAAAATGGATAGGGTTTTTTGCCTTGATTAGTAGCTTCTAGTTTTTTTCAAGTCGAGACTTTTTGGGGGATAAATTTAATTCATTCATTGTAACTATCAGAATTTTTTACGTAATCTGTATTTTTAAAAAATTCAGTATATTTTCATTCATATTTATTTTCCAAAAACATCTGAAATAAGCTTAACGTCTCGTCTTGTTGGAGCTCATTCATAACAATAAATCCAACTGAGTATTTATCTTGATTTTTTATATACTTTTCAGGTAGGTATTTTTCAGCAAGTTTTTTCATTCATTCAGGACTTGTTGGAAGGTATGAAAACGGTTCTAGTAAGATGCTACTATTAAAATTTGTATAATCTCTATCTCTATTTTTTGAAGCAAAATGATATTTAAAATAATTAAATTTATTCCAATTATGTCTCAAATCTCATCTAGCACTATGAAATAATCTTTTTTTATCAATTTCAAATGAACTTTCAGTATCAAATAGATTCCATTTTTCAGGAATTGCCTTAACAAAATTTTCGAAGTTCTCAAGCTCTGAATGCTTAGTTTTATCATATTTTTCTTCTTGGCATGAAATAGTAAATATCGAAAAGGGAAATAATCCAGTTAAAGTGTATGGTAAATATTTCTTCATAACATAAATTATAAATTTTATTTAAAAAATATGATAAACTTAATTTTGACAGGAAACGAGACTTCCTTTTTAAAATTTAATTTCCTGTTAAATAATATTAATTCAAAATAAAAATAAAAAAGTACCTAGCAAACGAGACTTGCTAGGCAAAAGTATTATAACATATATATTATTCTTTTTATATGAAAATTAATCCTTTTTGCCTAACTTTTTAGTTTGTTGGGCAGAAAGGATTTTTTTAATGAAAAACTTCGAAGAAAAAATAAATATTTTTTTGAATACAAATTATAAAAACCGAATTACTAGAAACTCTGCAAAAACTGCATTAAACAGAATATTAATTATTGGCGAGATAAACATAGATAAAATTAACAAGATTTATAATTTATTAAATTTGTCTGGATCTAGCAAAAATACAGAGCTTGCATACATTCGCAAATTCATTAATACTATGTCAAAAATAGAAAACAAATTTTATGATACTTCTAAGTTAATAAGCTTTGAAAATGATACCAAACCCAAGCAAATCTTTAATAGCTTAGAATTATCAAAAATTGAAAATGCATTAGAAAAATGAAATAATCCAGAATTTAAACTAATTTTTAATTTATTAAAATATAACGGCTGTAGACTAGGCGAATTTTTTGCTGTTGATTGAGATAACATAGATAAAACAAACTATGAGGTACAAATTAAAGCAAAAAAACATGGTAGATATAGAACTATAATTGTGCCAGTCGAATTAAGAAGTGATTTTATAAAATTTGGAATTCAATATGGCTATAATACAGTTCAAAATCTGTTTAAAAAATTTTCAATTTTTTTGAAAAATTTATATCCTGATTGAACAAAACCACTAACAGCACACGTGCTTAGAGCACAATTAATCACAAACATGCACATGTGTGGATTAAGTGCAGATAAGATTCAAGTCGCAACAGGACATGTTGAAATTAGCACAATTACAAACCATTATATCAAGACTTCAAGCACATACCAAAAACAACTATTAGAACTTGGAAATATGGACTCTATCAACAGTCTTGAAGTAAATAAACTAAAAGAGATTATAATGTTGCAAAATCAAGAAATTTTGCGTTTAAAAGAAAGGTTAAATTTAGAAAATGAAGAACAAACTAAAAATGCCAACTTGAACGGATCTAAAAATGAATTTAAAGGCGTTGTTGCATAAGCATAACCCTAAAAATTTTAATGCTTGGAAGGATAAATTCCAAGCATCTTTTTTAATAAATTTAAAGAAATGAATGAAGAAAGAAAATATAAGTTTAAAGTTTATTAAAAATTATTATGAAGTTCTATTTTATTGAAGTTTTGTGAATTTTAAAAGAGAATTACAACTTAAAAATTTATTAGAATTAAATAATTTTACTGTTAAATTTAGTAATCTAAAATTAGATTCAATTTTTAAAGTCGATTTGATTGTTAAAAAGAATAATATTAGGTATTTTTTACAACTTAAAAATAAATTTGAAAATTTAAACCAAGAAGAAAAGCAAATTTTAATGCATTTTTCAAATTCTAGAAATTCAATTCCTATTTTAGTTATTAGAAAAGGAAATAAATATATTTTTTGAAATTTAATAATTCAAGAAGAAGTTAAATTTCTTGAATAATATTAATATTCTATAAATAAAGTAAGTCATTGTCGAACTTACTTTATTTATATATATACTTATAATTTAGATTATTATAAATCTAAATTATAAGTAACTAATATGTATATAAATTTGTTATATAATTTATATACATATTAGTACTAAATATAGTTAAAATAAATAAAAAGTACATTAATTTTTTAAAGTACTTTTTGAATTTTTTTATTTTGAAAGTATTAAAATTAATTGTGAAGATATTATTTTTAAAATGCTATTTGCTAAAAAAGTATTTTAAAACGGTATATTAGAAGTATTTTATTTTTTTAAATAATAAACGCATTAATAATACTAGAATTGAGAAACAAAATAATCTAGAAAAAAACAAACCTACTAAAACTTATATCTTTGACAAACATCCACTTCTAAAAAATAAATATAAAAATATTGATTCTTCAGTTTATCAATCAGTTATTCAAGATTTTTTAAATGGATATAGTTATCGTCAAAATGCTAAAAAACATAACATTTCCTTAGGTTCTGTTTGAAGCATCATTAGACATTTCAAAATAGAAAAAAATAATTTAATTTCTTTTAAAAAAAAGTTAAATAGTAATTCAACCAATGTTGTTTATATCTCAGTTGATGATACCTATCATAAGTTTTATATTAAAAAGAATGTTGTTCACAAAATCAAATTCAAAATCATCAATTTTTTTATGTTAAATCAATATAAAAAATTAATTAACAAAAATCACTTTTTAATTCTTGATGATACATCCAACAAAATAACTTATCCAGTTTCAGTTTTATCTGAAAAAATCAAAAAGATAATTTCTTATTGTTATGGTGAAAACATTAAATTAGTTGTAACCGGAGATGGTGCATCTTGAATTAAAACTCTTGCAAACAAATTAAAAGCAAAATATATCCTTTGTAGATTCCATATATTTCAAAAACTTAAAGTTATTTTTAACAACTCAAAAGAATTGAAACTTATGTTAAAAAAGTATTTTAATGAAACAGGAATTGCACTTGATAGAATTATTAATAAATTGTTAAGATATCAAAAATATCAAGATTTAATTAAATTATTAAAATCTTCACTAGATAATTTAAAAGAGTATTTTAATTTATCAAGATGAACTCATCTTTTTAACTTTTATAAATATATAAAGAATAATTTAAATGGTTTAATAGATGTTCCTATTAATGATAATTTGTACTTTGGCAATGTAGCAGAATCCTTTGTCAGTCATCTTGTGAAGAAAAAGATTAAGAGATATTGAAGTATTTATAGTATCAATTCAATTTTGTTATTAATTACAAAAGAAACATCTGGTTTGTATATTGAAAACTATATATTTTAAAAAATAAATAACTTTTTTACAAGGATTTTTTATCCTTGTTTTTACCTTAAAAGAAATTAAATATTTTTTAAATCATTCTTTATTTTTATGTTATAATTTATAATGTAATAAGTTTGGTTTATATAACTACACTTAATTCTTGACATTACCAACTATTTTCATATGTAAGAGAATTTCAATGAGGACCAGGAAGCAAACATAGCATTAGTCCATATGGGATTTCTAAATTCGATGAGAATGGAAATCCAATTGGTAATATTTGGGATAAGACACTTAAAAAATGTAGTTTGTATACTAATGAAAATACAATTTCAGTTGCATACCCATCATATGAACTTTTTAATCTTTTAAATGATTTAGCAAATATTCGTTCAGAAATAAATAGAGATTGAAAATTAGATTTAGATGTTAAAAAGAAATTGTTATCTTCATTTCTTGAAAAGACAATCAAAAACAAAAGAAATGCAGACATTGAATTTGAAGAATTAGAAAAAATATTTAAAAAAGATAATAACTTGGAGTCAGATTCAAAAAGTATAATAGATGGAAGAAGTGTTCTAAAAAAATTAGGATTACATAATAAAATCACAACCTTAAATACAATGAAATTATTAATTAGAATAATTTCAGAGTTTAAACCTAATGAGACTAACTGGATTAATATTGATAATTTGTTTGAATTTCTAAATATTTTTGATGACATATGTGCAATCATTGAAAATCCAAAACTAAACGATGCAATATATAAAGAATTTTCTGATTTAGAAATAATCAAGCGATTGGAATTAAAACAAGATTCTGAAGGCGAATTTATAAGCAAAATCTTGGATAATTTAAATAAGAAGAAATTTGATTTTAGTAAAAATGGAAATCTTTCACGTAAAGCAATAAATCTTTATTTACCAAAAATGTTTGAAAAAAATTTAAATTCAGAAGAACTTAAATGAAAAGATAAAGATATTCAAAAAGAAATTGAAGAATTAAAATCAAAAAAAGAATTGGGTAAAAAAACTAAATATTTAGATCCATTCATTTTTAAGGACGAAATCATTTCTCCAACCGCAAAACAAACATTTGAGCAATCAATTAAAGTTTTGAATCGGATAATAAAATTGTATTCTAATGAATACAAAATTGAAAAAATTGTTGTTGAAATACCCAAAACAAAAAATGATCCAAAAACAAAACAAAATCTTATCAAATCAAACCAAGAAAAAGGCATAAAGCAAATTTATGAGAAGTTAGAGTTAGATAAAGATGGAATAAAATTAGAAGAATTCAAAGAGATAGCAAGAAAATCAAATGCGTTAATTGAAAAATTAAAACTTTTCATTCAGCAAGATGGGCATGATTTATATTCACCAGAAAAAATTAAATTACCTGATCTTTTGAATAATATATCAAAATATGAGATTGATCATATTATTCCTTATTCAATGTCTTATGATAATTCAATTTTAAATAAGGTCTTAACATTAAAAGCAAATAATGCAAGTAAAGGTAATAAGACAGCTTATGAGTTTATATCACAGTACAAACCAAACGAATTAAAGACATATTTAGAAAAATGTGAGAAATTATTTGTAAAACAAGCATTTAAAAAATCAAAAAATAAAAGTGCTTTTGAATTATCAAAAGAAGATGCAACAAAGAAATATAAATTATTAACTTTGGAAGATTTCAATAATTATGATCAAATCGAGTTTATAAATCGGAATTTAAATGACACAAGATATGCCACAAAATTATTTGTAGATTTACTTCGCGATCACTTTTCTGATAAAACTCTAATAATAGGTATAAATGGACATGTGACGAATTATTTTAGATCGCAATTTAGTGGAAAAAATTGAGAATATGTATTAAGAAAAAATAGGTCACTAAATGATCATCATGCAATTGATGCATCAATATTAGCTTTAATTGCCAATAATGATCAAAATATTTCAAGATTACTTACACTATCTGATAATAATTGGGAAATAAAAGACGATAATCCTGCGGTCCATAAATATACAGGTGAAAATAAAAAAAATGTAAAAAACTTAAAAGTTGAATTATTGAAAAATTTAATTAGAGATAAATTAGTCAATAAAATAAACGAAATTAATTCAAAAATAAAATATTCAAGAAAAATAAAAATATTAACAAATGGCAAAATCTTTTCAGATAATTTATATAGTCTAATAAAAATTGATGCTAAAAATGGAAATGCAATCAAAAAAATAAAACTTATGAAATCTAAAAATTCTGATTTAAAGAAATATTTTGATGATGATTTAGAAAAAAGAAAAGATAGTTTTTTAGTGCTAATGGCTGAAAATAATCCTAATGAATTCAAAAAACTTAAAGAAATATTTAATATTTATTATTGTCAAGAAAAGTCTAACAAAGAAAAACCTAATCAAGAAGAGTCTAAAAAAGAAAAGTCTAATGGTAACTTCTTTGTTAAATATATGAATGATCTTGTTGAAAAAGAGATATTAGATAAAGAAATAGTTGACAATGCAATTGCAACGAAAAAAGTTATTGTTTTGTTAGATGACAATAAAAATTTAAGATATATTAAGACACTTAGAATACTGGAAAAAGCTAAAATTCCATTGGATTATAAATATATTAAGAAATATGAAAATAGTAGTAAATTAGCTTTTAAAGATAGCAATTTATCATTATTGTCTTTAGTTTATCAAATAGAAGAAAATGATTTTAGATCAATACCAATCAATTTTTTATCAATTCAATTTGATAATAAGAAAGAAAAGGATTGATTAAATGAAGATATTTATAAAAAAGATGGATTGGTAAAAAAAATGAAGGAAGATCTTAAAATTAATGCCAATTTAAAACCTTTGTTTGTCTTAAAAAAGGGAATGATTTTAAAAAGAAAAAATCTTGATAAAAATAATGAAGAAAATTATTTTTATATTTCTGGAATTTCTAAAAGAAAAATAGGTGATACTAAATATGCAATTAAATATTTATTAAAAGATTCAAAAATTAAAGATGAAAAACAAGGAAAAGTTAAAAACAATATTCCTGAGTTGTCAACAACTTCTCTATTAGAAAAATTTGAAATAATTAATATGGATGAATTAGGAAATGAATATAAATTTAATATTAATAAATAATTAATGTCTAAAAAAATAATTGTGTATTAATTTAAAATAATTAGATAAATTTAATAAAATAAAATAAGACCTTTATATAGGTCTTTTCCTAAATGAAAAGTTCAAGTGCAACACTGTTGCATTTGCTTTTTTTATTATAAATTAAATGTTTCTATAACTTATTTTTTTGTTTAAAATGAAAAAATATTTATTATTTTTTTGAATCTAAATTCAATTTAAAGAGTTTTATTATTAAAACTAAAATTTGAAATACTCAAAAAACTGACATTAGTCAGTTATTATTTTTTTTAGTTTGATTTTATCAATTTTAAATAAGTAAATTTTTATAATATAAAATCATTACTATTTTCTTTTTTAAACAACTCCAAAGGTGTTAATCAGTTTAATATTTCTCTTGGCATATTGTTAATTTTGAAAACTATTTTTTCTAATTCTTCTTGGGTTATTTCATTAAAATCAAACCCCTTTTTAAATTCTCTTCTTAAAATCCCATTTCAATGTTCATTACTACCTCGTTGGAATGATGCATATGGTTCTGCACGATATATTTTTATGTCTAACCACTTAGCTAATAAACCAATTTTTTCAAATTCAATACCATTATCTATGGTTATGCTTTTGACAAATAAATTGTTATCTTGAATTAGATTTTTAAGACTTGAATTTATTACAAATCCAGATTTTGAACGAACTTTTATTGCGAATCCGATTCTTGTTTTTCTTTCTGTAAGTGTTAAAACATTGTAATATCCATTTGATTTTCTACCCAATACAAGATCAGCTTCTCAGTGTCCAAATTCTTTTCTTAAATCAATTTTTTTTGGTCTTGTTCATATTGGAAAAACGTAATCTGCTGAATTAACCAATCTTTTTATAACTGATGTAGTTCTTTTTCCACCCTTTTTATATCATTTTCTTAATCTATCTTTTCTTTTGATAACTCAAAGATTTTTATTTATTCAGTTGTATACCGTTCTTAATGAAGGACAATTTATATTTGGATCCTTTTTTATCTCATGTAATGTAGCTTTCACACCATAGTATTTTTTGTCATATTTATTTTTGAATAATTCTGTAAATTTATCAAATTTATTCGGCAACAAAAATCTAAAATAATATTTATGTCTATGACGTTTTTTAGCTTTAATGTTTGCTACCATGGGGTCATAAGTTCCTAAACTTGTGTTTCTTTTTATTTCTCGCATAATTGTTGAAGGACTTCTATCTAATTTTTTTGCAATTGAACGTATTGATTTATTACGATTAAGCTCAAATTTTATATAAGATCTTTCAACTTCATTTATGTGTTTATATTTATTATTTTTGTTATAATTCATATTGAAAGTTCCTTTATCTCAAGCGGGACTTTTTTTCTTATTTTTAAAAATAAAAATTCAAGTGTCCACAACTATATTTTATATCTTTATTGTGTTGCACTTGAATTTATAATTAAGCATAAGACCTTTATATAGGTCTTTTTTATTAAAATTTAATGTTTTAACAAAATATGTAGATTATTTAATTAAAATGTTTATTTTATATAACATTAAATCATTTTTTTATTTTCTAAATAATGCAACTTTTTATAAAAATTAAAAAAATTTATATATAATTATGAAGCATTAAAAAAACAAGCCGTTTTAGCTCAGTTGGCAGAGCAACTGACTTGTAATCAGTAGGTCGTAGGTTCAAGTCCTATAAACGGCACCAGATATGCGCGAGTGGTGAAATTGGCAGACACGTTAGTTTTAGGCACTAATGCTTTTGGCGTGAGGGTTCAAGTCCCTCCTCGTGCACCATATCATTAAATTGGATAAAAGTTACTTTGTAATTTGAAATAAAGTAACTTTTTATTTTTTTTATTTGTTTAATTTTAAACTCTAAATTTAAATTTAATTTATATATATATTATATATAAAGAAAATAATAAAAAAATGCCCTTGAGCATTTTTAGATGTATTTAACAAATGGTGGAGAATGAGGGGCTCGAACCCACGACCCTCGCCTTGTAAGGGCGATGCTCTCCCAACTGAGCTAATTCTCCAAATTTGGTGACCCTAGCGGGACTCGAACCCACGCATGTATGGATGAAAACCATATGTGTTAACCACTTCACCATAGGGCCATAATGGCGCCGACTATTGGGATTGAACCAACGACCAACTGGTTAACAGCCAGCTGCTCTACCGCTGAGCTAAGTCGGCACTCATTTGAAATGCTTAATTATTATAACCAAAAAAATTTTTAATTCATAAAAAAAATAAAAAATTAATTTTGGCGATATTTTTTTCCAACATAGCCCATTATCATCAGCAAATTATGGTGCTGGTTAGAGGATTTGAACCCCTGCGCTACTAATTACGAATTAGTTGCTCTACCAACTGAGCTAAACCAGCATACAAATCATTTTAACAAAATTTATAATATTTTTTAAAATTATAATTTTAAGTATGATACAATTTGGGTGATAGTGGGAGAAAGTGTAAATGTTTGGTAAATATGAAAGAAGTCTTGATGACAAAAATAGAATTGTCATTCCGCCAAAAATCTTATCTGAATTAGGTAATGAATTTTTTTTGACAATCGGGTTTGACAAACAAATAATTCTTAGAGATAAAAAAGAATTTGAAAAAATGAAATCAAGACTTGATGAAAATAACTTACTTAACAAAAATTTAAGAGAATTAAGTCGGTTTATTTATGCCAATACTGAATTAGTTAGTCCGGATAAATCAAATCGAATTATTCTTCCAAAACATTTAACTGAAAAAGCCGCTATCAAAAAAAACATTGTCATCATCGGTTTAGGAAATGTTTGTGAAATCTTTTCTAAGGAAATTTATGATGCAAAAGAAAATTATTTTGAGAATGAAGAAAGTATTGATGATCTAGCACAAAAACTTTTTGAAGAAGGTATTAAATTATAAAAAAACATATTCCTGTTTTATTGCATGAAGTAATTGATGCATTGGAAATAAAAAAACAAGGAATTTATTTAGATTTAACCCTTGGGCGCGCAGGTCATAGTCTTGAAATACTTAAAAAAATTCATGAAAATGGTTCAGGATTACTAATTTGCTTTGATAAAGACATTCAAGCAATTAAAGAATCAGAACCAAAATTAAAAAAAATCAGTGACTCTTATATCTTAATAAAAAGTGATTTTAGGTATCTAACAAATGAACTAAAAAAACTTAACATTGAAAAAGTTGATGGAATTTTAGCTGATTTGGGTGTATCAAGCCCACAATTAGATGAAATTAGCCGTGGGTTTTCATATTCACAAAACACAAAATTGGATATGCGTATGGATTTGGATGCAAAATTGGATGCTTATCAAATCATCAATTTCTGAGATGAAGCTCAAATTGAACAAATTCTTTATGATTATGGTGATGTAAAATTTGCGAAAGCGATTGCGAAATCAATCATAAAAAACCGTCCGATTCAAACTTCATTTGAATTAAATGAGATTATTAAAAAAAGCCTTCCAGCCAAAGTCATTCGGGAAAAAAACCCTTCGAAAGCAATTTTTCAAGCAATAAGAATTGCTGTTAATGATGAATTGAATGCTTTAGATGATTTATTATCCCAAATTCCTAATTTATTAAATGTAAATGGAAAATTAGCAATTATTACTTTCCATAGTAAGGAAGATATCAAAGTAAAAAAATTCTTTCAAAAACTTAGTTATATTGATCCTAAATTAAACAAACTACCAATTCAAATCAATAAAAACTGAAAACAAAAAAAGTTTTTGCCTTCAGAATTTGAAATTCGAAATAACAAAAGATCACGTAGTGCAAAATTAAGAGTGATCACAAAATTAGGTTAATTATTCTTATGATTTGTTAATGAAATATAATATCTAAATTTAAAATAAATCAAAGAAAAATTTGAATTAATGAAATTAATAAAAGTGAAAATCTTGGTTCAAAATTTGTATTTAATTTAAATTACTTTTTGTTTATTTTTTTCTAAATAAATAAAAAAAAGGTTTCAAAATTTTGTTTAAAATTTCGAAACGTGAAATGTCTTACAATCATAAAAAACGTTAATATTATATTACTTTAATAAAGAATTGTGACTAATAATTTTGCTTTGAATAAAAAAATTAGTCTCAAATTAAGAATAAAAATGCCACTTTGATAACAAATTTATAACAATAAATTCAAAAACTATAAACCTAAAAAAATACTATTATTAATCTCAAATTACAACAAAATTTCTGTAATTTGTCATGAGATTATAAATAAAGAATTAAATTCTAAATTATGACTTAAAAATTATTAAAAAAAAGGAGATTTAAATGTTGGACACTGAAAATTTTAACTCAGTTGCAAAAATAAAAGTAATTGGAGTTGGAGGTGGGGGTAATAATAGTATTCAAGGTATTTTAGATACAAAAATTGATGGGTTAGAATTTATTGTTGCAAACACTGATAAACAAATTTTAGACAGATTTGATAAATCAGTAACCTTACAATTGGGCGATAAAAGAGGAATTGGTGCTGGTGCAAATCCTGAGGTTGGTAAAAAAGCAGCAGAGCACTCAATTCAAGAAATCAAAGAAAAAATCAAAAATGCAAATTTAGTTGTGATTACTGCAGGGATGGGTGGCGGAACTGGAACGGGAGCTGCGCCTGTGATTGCAAAAGCTGCAAAAGAACAAAATTCATTAGTGATTGCCATCGTCACAACGCCATTTGAATTTGAAGGAATTAAAAGAAATAAAGTTGCAAAAGAAGGCATTGAAGAGCTAAAAAAATATGTTGATTCATATATTATTATTTCCAATGATAAATTAGGAAAAGAATATGGCGACATTAATTTTAAAGATGCTTTTAGTATTGCTAACAACATCGTAAAGCAATTTATTCGAACAGTTGTTGATATTATTGCTGTTCCTGGACTAATCAATCTTGATTTAGCTGATTTAGAAACATTAATTAAGGATGCGGGTGAAACCATTGTTGGAATTGGTAATGCAAGTGGTGAAAATGCCGCTCAAAGAGCAATGATTAATGCAATTAGTAGTCCAATTTTAGAAAGTAATATTGAAATTTCCAAAGCAATTGTTTATTTTTCATCATCAACAAATAATTCAATTAATGATTTTCAACTTGCAATCAATGAATTAAAAAAGATTGCTGGCCAAAATATTGATGTTATTTTTGGCGTTGGCACTTCAAACAATGATGCCCATGAAAAACTTGGTGAAACTTATGTTTCTGTGATTGCAACAGGGAACAAAAAAAACCAAGATGAAAATGATTTTCATTTGCTTGAAAATGAAAATCATAAAGATTCTTATCATGATGAAGAAACAACACAAGAATTTTTGACATTCCCAGGTTTGTTTTCAGAGTCAAAAAAATCATATTCAAACCAAAATGATTTTAATGATGAGGATAATGATTTAGTGCATAGAAATTTTAGAAATTAAGATGATGTATCGAAATTTTAGTGAAACAAATTTCCTTACAATCTAAATCAGAAAGAAAGGAAGACTTGGTCTTTCCTTCTTTTTATTTTAGATATAATTTTTATTATGTACAAATTTTTTAGTCAAAAAAAGATTGATAATTATTTTTTATTAGATCCAGAACTTCAAAAACATCTAAAAGTAATTAGAATTAAAAATGAAGATTTTTTAATTAATTATCAAAATGAATTTTATTTGTGTAATTATTTGTATCCAAATAAGGCAATTATTAAAAAAAAGTTAGCAATTAATAATGAACTTGGATACCAATTAGTTGTTGCCATTCCTTTCATCAAACAAAGTCATTTTGAAATTGCGCTGCAAAAATGTTCAGAGTTAGGTGTGACAAAAATTATTCCGTTTATTTCGCAATATACTGATAAATCAAATTTGGAGTTAATTAAAAAATACCAAAGATTTAAAAAAATTATTTTTGAAGCTTCCCAACAAGCATTTCGTAACCAAATTCCTAGTTTAGAAGCTCCCTTAAGTTTTGAAGAAGTAATTAAATTAGATTTTAAAAATAAGTTTATTGCTTATGAAAAGAAAAAAGAAAATACTCTTTGTCAAACAAACAAAGATACACTTTTAATTGTTGGTCCTGAAGGAGGATTTAGTCAAGATGAAATCAATTTGGCACTAAATCATCAAGTCAATGTCGTGGGATTAACAAAAACAATTTTGCGAACTGAGACAGCACTTATTTACATGTTGGCAAAAATTATTTAAAAATCTTAATTTGTATATTATAATTGGTAAGCATAAATTTAAATTGCAATTTAATTTTAGATAAAAAATAAAATAAGAAAGAGAAAGTATGCGTCAAACAACAATTATTAAAAAAGAATTAGTTGACAAAAAATGATACATCGTCGATGCAGCCAACGTACCACTAGGTAGACTTTCAACTCTTGTAGCTTCAGTCCTTCGCGGAAAAAATAAACCAACATTTACACCAAATGTTGACATGGGCGACAATGTAGTTGTTATTAATGCAAAAGATGTTCTTTTAACAGCTAAAAAAGATGAAAAGAAAATTTATTACCACCACACCGGATATCCTGGTGGATTAAAACAAATTACAGCTGCAAACCTAAGAGCTAAAAAACCTGAACTTTTGGTTGAAAAAGCAGTTAGAGGGATGTTACCTCATACAAAACTAGGCCGTAAACAATTTAAAAACTTATATGTATATGCAGATGCAAATCATAAACAAGTTGGACAACAACCAACAGTCTTAGAGGTTAAATAATGGCAGAAAAAATTAGATATTATGGTTTAGGCCGTCGTAAATCATCTGTTGCTAGAGTTTACTTGATTCCAGGAAAAGGTAACTTTGTAATTAATGGTAAGGAAGCAAAACAATACTTAAATTCAGGGATTTTATTAAAAGATGCAACAAGTCCATTTACTGTAACTGAAACAACTAATCAATTTGATATTTTTGTGAATGTGAATGGTGGGGGATTAACAGGACAAGCAGGAGCAATTCGCTTAGGAATTGCAAGAGCACTACTAGAAGCATCAAATAATGAATACCACAACAAATTAAAAGAGGCAGGATTTCTAACAAGAGATGCCCGTGTCAAAGAACGTAAGAAATTTGGTTTGAGAAAAGCAAGAAGAGCAAGACAATTTTCAAAACGTTAGTGATTTTATGATATACTTATATGGGTTTTTATTCCATATGAGTTTAATGCGAGCATAGCTCAGTTGGTTAGAGCACACGACTGATAATCGTGAGGTCGATGGTTCAAGTCCATTTGTTCGCACCATTTCAGTATTTGATCAAAAAAACAAACACGCGATTTGCGTGTTTTTTTAATTAGATTTTTTTATAATTTGTTTTACAACAAACAAATTAACAATTTTTAATTTAAGGAGAAAAAATGAAAATATTTTTTATAAATTTTACAATTTTGTTAGCAACTCTCATAATTTTGATTGGAGTAATTTTAAATAAATTAAAAAATAATAACCAAAAAAAAGTAATAAAAAAAATTGTTTCATTTGAATTAAATAATAAAAATAATGATAATAACAAAAATAATGCTGTTTTTTTAACAAATAAAACACCAAAATCACCACTTTCTGCAATTATTTCGGGAGTGGATAAACAAATAAATAATTTCTTATCTCCAGAAGAATTTGAAAATGAACAAAAAAATAACCCTTGAGTAAAAGTTTATTATCAAGTTATTGATAAAATGGTTGCTGAAGGAGCAATTATAAAACCTTATAATATTTTAAATATAAAAGAACATCGTAATCGTAATTCTAAAAATGAAGTTGGGCAGTGAAATTATTGTAGACATCATATTGATGAAATAAGAATTAGTGGTGCAATATTCAAAGAACACCCCGCAACATCTGAACATTATAAAACTGCAGATGCAATATTAATAACATTTGATCAACACCTATTTCTACATTATATAATAGTTATGGCACAAACAACATATCCAAACAATGGAATGATTGTCCCACTTTATTCTTTCTTTAAAGATGCTGATAAAAGTTTTTTATATTGGGATAAAAAAGTTCAAGAATTATGTCAAAAATATTCGGTACCATATTATAGTGATTGAAATAAATATTTAACTATTAGAATAAGGTTAGATTAATGTTTGATATATAAATCTTAATTAAGAAAATATCCATCTAAAAATAAGGATATTGTCTGAAAAGTGATATACTTAATGACGATTAAAATTTATTCCTTGGTGATGATTACGATTATTGCTAGGTTATGAAAGGAAAAAAATGGTTTCAAAACAAAGAAAAAGTGAATTAGTGAAACAATTTGGAAGAAATGATAAGGATACAGGATATCTTCCTGTGCAAATTGCCATTCTTACTGAAGATATTGAATCACTAAAAAAACACTTTGCACTTAATAAAAAAGATCTTCATTCAATGCGAGGATTTATGGCTAAAGTTAACCACCGTAAAGCTTTATTAAATCACTTAAAAAATGAAGATTATACTTTATATCAATCAACCATTAAAGCATTAAATATTAGAAAATAATTGATTTTTAAGTAATTTTTTAGTATTTAAATCATTAAAAAATTCAAGTAGATTTTTTTATTTTCTACTTGGATTTTTTTAATTTTATAAAACATTTATTTTATTTTTTATATAGTAAAATTCTTATTATGATTAACATTGTGCTCTACCAACCTGAAATAAGTCCAAATACAGCAAATATTATAAGAACATCTTTTGCCGGAAATGCAAAGTTGCATATTATCAAACCAATTGCTTTTGATTTACACCCCCATTGATTAAAAAGAAAGGCAGCTGGGCATTTTTTGAGTGAAATTCAACATGAAATTCATGCAAATTATGAGGCATTTTTAAAAAAATATCCAAACAAAAAAATTTTTTATATTACGCGTTATGGATTAAATAACTATGCGGAATTGAATTACAAAGAAATTTTAGATAATAATCAAGAAATTTGAATCATGTTTGGCACTGAAAGTACCGGAATTCCTAAAAAAATTTTGCAAAATAATATTGAAAATTGTTTAAGAATTCCAATGAATCAACATTGTCGAAGTTTAAACTTAGCAAATTCTGTCGCAATTGTTTTATATGAAATTTTGCGTCAAACAAATTTTTTTGGTCTTTCACAATATGAGGTTCAAAAAGGTAAAGATTTTATTCTAAAAAAAGATTAATTAAATTTTTAATAAAGGAGGTTACAAAAATGATTCATTGATTTCCAGGACACATGGCTAAGCAATTTCGCTTACTTCAAGAAAAACAAAAAATTTTTGATTTGTTTATTGTGGTTATGGATGCAAGAATTCCTCGTAGCTCCTTTAATGAAGAAATTTTTAAAATCATTGGTCAAAAACCAATTTTATTTGTGCTTAATAAAGCCGATAAAACAAATTTAAATTTATTGCAACCATTTATTAAAAAATACCAAGAACGCGGTCAAGTTGTTGTAACAAATTTAAAAAACAAAGATGGATATCATAAAATCAATCAAGCATTGAACCAAGAATATTTAAAATTTAAGCAAAAAAATGCTTTAAAAGGCAAATTAACACCCCCCCTTAAATGTGTAGTTCTAGGGATTCCAAATGTTGGTAAATCAACATTAATTAATACGATGTCAAAAACTAAATCAACAAAAGTTGGGGCAATTGCTGGAATTACAAGATCAGAGCAATGAATTAATTGTAAAAATTATTTGCTTCTTGACACTCCTGGTCTTTTAATGCCCAAAATTAAAAATGATGAAGTCGGAGCTAAATTAGCAATTGTTGGTTCAATTCGTCAAGAAGCAATTGATCAAAATCAATTAATTGTTGTTTTATATCAATTAATGTCCAAATACTATCCAAATAAATTAAATGAACTTAATTTAAATGCTGTTTTTGAAGAAGAAGCAATTTTTGAAAATTTAAATAAATTTGCAAAGAACAATAATTTATTATTAAAAAATGGTGTTTATGATTTAAAAAAAGGAATTAATTTATTAATAAATTATTTTAAAAATTTAGATAATGTTATTTTTGATGTTTATGAAGAAAGTGAAAAAAAATAATGCAGGAAAATAATAATAAAAAAATAAAAATTAATTATGTTGCACTTGGTGAGGCATTTGCATCTGGCTATAATTCAAAATTAGGTTTTTCAACAAATGGATATTTAGATACAAACAATGAAATTCATGGGTTATGTTATCCAACAGTGATTGCTAATTTAATTAAAAACAATCAAGATTTTATGCTTGAGAGTTTTTATAATTTAGCAGTTCCAACAAATTCGCTACGTTTTTTAGAAGCTTTGTATACAAATGATAAAAAAGCACTTAAAAAAATGAACAATATTATTGATTTAATCCAAGCAATTGATTGAATTTCAACAAATCCTTTTAAAAATTATTTTTCGAATTTCTTAAATGATTGAAATATAAATAATGATGATTTTAGTTTTTTTTTCAAAAAAATTAAAGAAGCAAATTTTATTACAATCACAGCTGGATTTTTTGATTTTTTTAATAAATTACCCTTTAAACATTTCCGTTTACTAAATAAAATCGATCAACAAAAAAAAGCAGAAGAAATTAACGTTATTAAAAAAATTATTGAAGAAATAACTATTGAAGTTAAAAACAAATTAATTTCCTTAATTAAATCTATTCAAAATAAAAATAAACAAGCAAAAATTGTTCTTACTAATTATCCTCAGTTGCTTTTGCATTTAAAATTTGCAATTAATTCATATGTCAATCCCAAACAAGCAAATGAGTTCAATCTTTATCATTTTATTCAAACAAATTTTGATCAGTCAATCAAAGAAGCAGCAAAAAAAGTCGGTTGCGATTTCATTGATGTAAATGACACAGTATATTGAAATGAAAATAAGAAATATTTATTTGAAAATATTTTTGCATTTTATCCGACTGAAAAAGGCTATAAAAAAATTGGCATGGATATTTATACAAAATTATTTATTAATAAAAATGCATTCAAAGAAGATTTAAAAAACATTGAATTTTTAAATAAATATATATCTAGTCAATCATATTGAGAAAATGATATTGATTTATATCACTCAATTCATGAAGTAAATAATAATCATGCGTTGTTTAAGCAAGTTTATGGCAAAAATAAAAATGAAAGCATTTATTTGTTGGATGATAATGAAAAAAAATATCAAGATCTTTTAAATTATAAAATTCGGATTTCAGATTTTTTAACCTTATTTTTAAGATATTATAATGTTTCAGTCTCAGAATTAACACGAAGATTAATTATTAGTCGCTTTAATCAAGCAAAAGAAAATTATCAATTTATTGAAAAATTAACAAAATTTTTAAGCAATGAACAGCGAACAAAAGAAATTATTCTTATTTTGCTAAAAAATCAAAAAACAGATAATATTTTGTATATTTTAGAACAAATTCTTTTTAAAAAAGAGCTTTTAGAAAACAAAAAAATTGATTTAAACTTAATAAAAAAAGAATTATTTAAAATTCTTAGGGACAATCAATATTTAGTTTATGATGTTTTAAAATATTTTTTTAATTCACAACTAATCAATGAATCAAGAAAAGAAATCAATGAAATTATTGAACTTTTTGTCAAAGAAAGTTTGAATACAAAACTTTTATCTTATTTATTTAATTTCAATAACAACCAAAAATTTGAAAAAATTATTAATTATTTATTAAGTCTTGATTCATTTAAGGATTTTATTAATTTCTTTGTTGAATCTTTAGTTAATTACTCAAATGTTTATGTTAATTTAAAAAATTTTGATGAACTTTGAAAACATTTTATTGTTAAAAATAAATATAACTTACTTTTATTATTTGACAAGATTCTAGTTGAATTAACAAATGAAAATAATTTCTCACAAACAGTTGATTTTTTTACACAAGCAATCAATGATTTATTACGTTTAGAATTAGAATCAAAAGACTATAAATTATTAAAAAATTCAATTTCAAACATTATTGATATTTTTAAAAATAATCCAAAATATTGAAATTATGTTGTCTTAAAATTTCTTGATAAAATTAAAAATCTTTCATTATATGATTTAATTTTTCAAATTAAAGAAAATAAACAAAAAATTATTAAATGAACACATTTCATTGCGATTAATCGTTATTTAATTTTGGGATTTAGAATTCTTAAAAATATTCAAACAATTAAAAAAATTATTGCCAAATATAAAATTTAAAAGTTGGTAACAAATACCAACTTTTATTATTATTTATTGATTTAGAATTCCATTTTTGATTTGAGGGTTTGAAGCCATTTCTTTCATTTGTTTTGCCATTCTTTCAAAATCGTTGACAAGCATATTATACTCTCTTGGACTTCTACCCGAACCTTTGATAATTCTTTCTTTTCGCGTCGGATTTTTTAATAATTTTGGATTTTTCTTTTCAGCTTCGGTCATAGAATTAATTAAATGGGTATAAATTTTAAATTTGTTTTCAGCTTCATCAATTTTTTCATCACTAACTTTATCAGCCATGCCAGGAATTAATTTTAATATTGCTTTCATTTTGCCAAGTTTTTTAATTTGCATTAATGAATTCATAAGGTCATTAAGATCAAATTTACCACTAATCATTTTATAGCCAATTTTTTTCATCATTTTTTCATCAACTTCTTCTGAGGCTTTTTCGATTAATGATAAAACATCCCCCATCCCAAGAATCCGATCAGCCATTCGATCAGGATGAAATAATTCTAAACCACTAATTTTTTCACTTGTTCCAATAAAGGCAATATTGATATTTAATAGATGTGTAATACTTAGTGCAGCACCACCCCGAGCATCGGAATCTAATTTGGTAATTATTGTTCCAGTTAGATTCAATTCTTCATGGAATTTTTTTGCACTATTAATTACATCTTGTCCACTCATTGCATCAACAACTAAGAAAATATAATCTGGTTTTGTATAGCGTTTAATTTCTTTTAGCTCTTGCATTAAATCTTCATCAATTGCTAAACGTCCAGCAGTATCAATAATCACTAAGTCATTATTGAAGTTTTCAGCTTTTTTGATTGATTCAGTTGCAATTAATAAGGCATCATTTTCATTTTTAGTAAAAAAATCAATTTGATTTTGTTTTGCTAATTGATCTAATTGATCTCTTGCCGCTGGCCGATAAATATCATCTCCAACTAAAAGTGGTTTTTTAAAAATGCCTTTTTTTCTTAAATAAAAAGCTAATTTTGCTGATGTTGTAGTTTTCCCTGAACCTTGTAATCCAACCATCATGATTTTTGTTGGAAATGCCTTAGGCTTAATTTCAATTGGATTATTCCCAAGAATATTTGTTAGTTCATCTTTAAAAATTTTCAAAACCATTTGCTGTTGATTTAACTTACCAATGATTTGACTATTAAGCGCTTTTTCTTTGACTTGTTTGATAAATAATTTAACAACTTCTAAGTTAACATCGGCTTCAAGTAAAGCTAATTTTACTTCTCTTAAAATTTCTAGAATGTCTTCTTCATTGATTGACAATTTTTTATTAATCTTATCAATTGATTTTTGAATTCTTTTTTGTATAAAATTTAACATAAACATATTATAACAAAACTAAAAAATAATCGATTTTGAATCTAATTTTTGAAAAAATTAATCAAGAATTAAATTAAAAAAAATTTCTTATATTTATCTAATTTAGTTGACAAAAACAATATTTTCTATATTGCAAATTAAATAGAATATTTTTTGGTACAATTTATTATTAAGTTTAATAATAAAAGATTGTTTGGAGGCTTTGTGGATAATAATTTAGAAAAAGACATTCAAATTGTAATAGCCCACTTAAAAAATCAAGGATTTGTTTATCAAAATTCAGAAATTTATGGTGGGTTAGTAAACACTTGAGATTATGGTCCACTAGCAACTTCAATGCTTAATGAAATTAAAAAGATATGGATTAATGAATTTATTCGAAAAGAAAAAAATTATCAAATTGATACAAAGATTATCATGAATAAAAATGTTTGAAAAGCAAGCGGACATCTTGATAATTTTTCAGATTATTTGATTGAAAATAAGATTAATAACAAAAGATATCGAGCTGATCATATTGTTAAAGATTTATTTCCTGAAATTAATGCTGAAGCATGTTCATTTTCAGAATTAGAAACTATCATTAAAGAAAAAGTTAAAAAATATGAAAACTCTGAAACTGATTGAGGATTTATTCGCCCCTTTAATTTAATGTTTAAAACACAATTAGGAGCAATTGATAATAATTCTGCCGAAACATTTTTACGTCCGGAAACAGCACAAGGAATTTTTGTAAATTTTAAAAATTTAGTGCGAAGTTCAAGAGCAAAATTGCCATTTGGAATTGGTCAAATTGGAAAAAGTTTTCGGAATGAAATAACCCCCCGTGATTTCATTTTTCGAACAAGAGAATTTGAACAAATGGAATTGGAATTTTTTTGTGAAGAAAAAGATAGTAATGAATTTTATCAATATTGAATAAATAAATGTCAAACATTAATTTTATCTTTAGGACTTAAAAAAGAAAACATTCGGATTAGAGAACATCAAGTTGATGAATTGAGTCATTACTCAAAAGGAACATCAGACATTGAATATTTATTCCCATTTGGTTGAGGTGAATTGTTGGGGATTGCAAACCGTGGTGATTATGATTTAAAACAACATATGAAATTTTCTGGTGAATCACTTGAATACTTAAAGGAAGATGGTAGCAAAATAATTCCTTATGTAATTGAACCATCCATTGGATTGGATAGATTGTTATTTGCTTTATTGATTGATGCATTTGCAATTGAACAGTTGCCAAATAATGAAGAAAGAGTACTTTTAAAATTAAATAAAAAAATTGCTCCTTATCAATTAGCAATTTTGCCTTTAATGAAAAAACAATCTGAACAAGCTAAAAAAATTTTTGAAGATTTGTTAGTTCATACAAATTTAAGAATTACTTATGATGAAAGTGGATCAATTGGTAAAAGATATCGTCGGCAAGATGCAATTGGAACACCATATTGTATAACAATTGATTTTGATACAGAATTAAAACAAACAGTCACAATTCGAAATCGTGATACAATGAAGCAAGATATCATTGCAATTGATGAGATTGAAAAATATTTTAAGTTAGCAAATATTTAATAAGGTAAAGGTAATAAATGTCAAAAGAAAGTGTTTGAGAATTTGTTATTGCAAAATCTGATATTGTAAATGTTATTGGTCAATATGTTAACTTAATCAAACAAGGTAAAAACTACAAAGCATGTTGTCCTTTTCATGGTGAAAAAACACCATCATTTATTGTTAGTCAAGAAAAAGGGATTTTTAAATGCTTTGGTTGTGGTAAAAGTGGTAATGTAATTAAATTTATTGAATTCAAAGAAAATTTAAATGGCATTGAAGCGCTAAAATTTTTAGCAAAAAAACAAAATTTAGATATTAGTAATTTTGGAGATTTTTTAAATAATTCTAATCTTTCATCTGAACATTCAAAAATTTTTGAAGCTAATCAAGTCGCACTTAATTTTTTTCGATACCAAATTACTTTTGAAAAAACTTCTTTGCTTGAAAATTTCTTACAAAAAAGAAATTTAACAAAGGAAATCATCAAGGAATTTGAAATTGGGTTTGCTGCTAAAGATAAATCAATTTATGAAACACTTAAAAATAATGAAATTGATGATTATGCAATTTTTAATTCCTCATTGCTATCCGGAAATGAAAATCGAAATTTTTTTAATGATCGTTTAATATTCCCAATTCATGATAAATTTGGGAATATTGTTGCTTTTTCAGGACGTGATATAACAGGGTTAGGAAATCCGAAATATTTAAATAGTTCAGAAACAATTGTTTTTAAAAAAAATGAAGCAATGTTTAATTATTATCATGCTAAAGATGAAATCATTAAAACAAATGAAGTTTTGATTGTTGAAGGACAATTTGATTGCATTGCGTTATGAAAAATTGGCATTAAAAATGCAATTGCAATTATGGGGACTTCGCTATCACCATATCACCTGAAAGAATTAAGCAATAAAACAATTACGTTATTTTTTGATAATGATCAAGCTGGAAAAAATGCAACTTTAAAAAGTTTAAGAATAATTTTGTATTACTTAGAAAAATATCATTTAAACATAAACTTTATTAAAAATAATTTAAATAAGGATCCTGATGAATTATACAATTTGGATCAAGGTAAAACATTAGAACAATTAATAAATCAAAAAATTGATCTTGTTGAATTTATTTTTAACATGTTTTTAGAAATCCATAAATCAAATAATAGTGAACAAACAAAATTTGAGAATTATAAACAAATTTTTGAATATGTGTATTATCTAAAAGAACAATTAACAATTATTTTGCAAGAAAAACTCCAAAAAAATGCAATTTTATCCGAAAAATTATTTCAATCATATTATAAGGAACATGCCAAACCTAATTTTCCTTCAGATCCTTTTTTTAAAACAAAAGTTTTTGAAAAAGAATCAAGTGATCAAGCAAGTATAAACAATAAAAAAGAAGAAATTCAACAATATCAATATTTTTCAAATGATTTAAAAAATCAAAATAAAATTTCAAAATTAGAAATCAAAAAAAATAACAACAAAAAAAACATTAGTGCCCATGGAACTTTATTGAAGGAAATACTTTTAATTACTTTATTCCAACCTGGTTTTGAAGCATATTTTTGAAGTAAAAATTTTGAAGCAATCACTTTTGATGATTCATATCAACCATTGAAAGATTTAATCAATTATGTTGTTAATAAAAGAAAAGAAGGGATTGAAATTAATGCAAATAATTTGATTCTTTTTTTAGAGGCTGATTTAGCGCAAGAGAGTCGTTTGGAATGAAGGAAAAAAATTGAAAATAGTTTAGAAGCAGCAAAGGAAATCAAAGAAATTACTTGATTTGATGAAAATAAAAATGAAGATTCTTATTTTCTTATAAAAAAAATTGATGATTTAATTAATCAAAAACAAAAAAAACCAAAAAAAATAATTATTAAGGGAGTGGGAAATGGAAAATAAAGATTTAGAAAAATCAATTGACTATACAGTCAAAATTATTGAACAAGAAATTAAGAAGATTCAAAAGAAAAATGCAAGTAAAAAAACTTTTTCTCAAGAAGAAGTTTTTAATATTATTGATAAAAAGAAATTATATGTTGACGAAGAAGAAGCTGATTTATTGCTAAAAAAATTGTTGGAAAAAAAGATTATTTCAAACAATGTTGATGAAGGCGATAATGATGATGTTATTGACTTTGGGGATGATGTTCATTTTAATGAAGAAGAACTAAAAGATATTGATACTGAAGATCTAGATAATGATGATATTTTTGCTGAAACTGAAAATGGCGCTGAATATGTTGAATTTGATGATGCTTTAATTCCAAGAACAGATGGGAATTTAAAAGAAGAAGAAATTTATGATGAAGAAGTTGAATTTCTTTCAAATAGTATCAATAGTGATGAATATGAAGATGATGAAGAAGGCTATGGGACTTATGATTTAGATGACTATGATGAATATGCTGAAGGCAGTTGAGGATCAAAAAAATCAGATGATTTTGGTGCTTCTAAATTATTAAAAAACTATAATTCTGAAGATATTCAAATTAATTCATCACGAAATACTTCTGAAAATAGTAATTTATCAAACCGCCTAACTGAAACAAATGATATTGTTAAATGATACATGCGTTGAATTGGAAAATATGGAAAACTTTTAACTGCTAAAGAAGAAAGAGAACTTGCTGAAAAAATGGAAAACGCAAAGCAAGCTGGGAATATGTATAAATTCAAGCGAGCAAGAGATTTACTTGTCAAAAGAAATCTAAGATTAGTTATTAATAATGCTAAAAAATATAAAAACAGAGGACTTAATTTTATTGATTTAATTTCTGAAGGAAATGCCGGCATTCTTAAAGCAGTTTCAAAATATGATTATAAAACAGGGTATAAATTTTCAACTTATGCAACATGATGAATTAGACAAGCAATCACAAGAGCGGTTGCTGATCAAGCAAGAACTGTACGGGTACCAGTGCATATGGTTGAAACAATTAATAAGGTTTTAAAAATTGAAAGAGAATTACAGCAAGAATTGGATTATCCACCAACAGATGAAGAAATTGCAAAAAAATATGGTGGAGATTTCACTGCTGAAAAAGTTCGTTATATAAGAAAAATTAATATAAATCCAATTTCGCTGGATAAAAATATTGGAAAAGAAGAAAACTCAAGTTTTTCTGATTTTGTTAAAGATGAAAGTGTGATTAGTCCAACTAATTTCACATCACAACAAGAATTGAGTGTGATTTTAAATGAAATGATTAACTCATTGCCTGATGAATCAGATCGTTTGTTAATTCGTAAAAGATATGGTGTTTCAGACGTGAATGGTGAAGCTTATCGTCCGCATTCGCTGGATGAACTTTCAAAAGAATTGGGAATTTCAAAAGAAAAAATTCGTCAAATTGAAACAAAAGTTTTAAGAAAATTAAAACACCCCCAAAAACGTAAGAAATTAAAAGAATTCTTCGTTAATGAAAGTTATAATTTAGATTAATTTAATAAAAAATATTAAGGAACAAAAAATGATTAAAATTGGCAGTCATATCTCTTTTGCAAAACCTGATTATTTGGAAAAAGCCGCTAAAGAGTCAATTGAAAATGGGGCAAATTGCATGATGATTTATTTAGGCCCACCACAAACAACAATGCGTGTTGCCAAAGAAAATTATCATTTGGAACAATATCAAGCATTGTATGCTAAAAAAATCAAACCAGAAGATATTATTGTTCATGCTCCTTATATTGTTAATCCTTCAAATCCAGCTAAAAGATCTTTTGCAGTTGATTTTTTAGTTCAAGAAATTAAAAGAATGAATTATATCAATGCCAAATATTTAGTTTTGCACCCCGGTGCGCATACAACTTATACAATTAAGGAAGCAAAAGAAAGCCTAATTTGTTCATTAAAAGAAATTTTAGCGCAAACAAAAGATGTTGTAATTGTCTTAGAAACAATGGCAGGTAATGGTTCAAATTTTTGCAATAACTTTGAAATTTTAAAAGAAATCATTGATGAAATTAATTCGGAACGGATTCAAATTTGTTTGGACACATGTCATATTTGGGATGCTGGATATAATTTAAAAAATTATGATGCATTTAAAAAATATTTAAAAGATAATGATTTTTTAAAACATATAAAAGTAATTCATTTAAATGATTCAAAAAATGAACTAAATTCTAAAAAAGACCGCCACGCAAATTTAAACCAAGGTTACATTGGACTTGAAACCCTAAAAAAATTTGTTTTTGACAAGGATTTTGATAATATTCCAATTATTCTTGAAACCCCTTATATTAATAATAAACCTCCTTACAAAGAAGAAATTGCAATGTTATTAAATAAAGAAGAACCAACGCTATTTTAATAAAAAAATAAATTTAATAATTTAAAAAAATAAGTCTAATTTTTTAAAAAAGACTTATCCTAAATGAAAAGTTCAAGTGCAACACTGTTGCATTTGCTTTTTTTATTATAAATTAAATGTTTCTATAACTTATTTTTTTGTTTAAAATGAAAAAATATTTATTATTTTTTTGAATCTAAATTCAATTTAAAGAGTTTTATTATTAAAACTAAAATTTGGAATACTCAAAAAACTGACATTAGTCAGTTATTATTTTTTTTAGTTTGATTTTATCAATTTTAAATAAGTAAATTTTTATAATATAAAATCATTACTATTTTCTTTTTTAAACAACTCAAAAGGTGTTAATCAGTTTAATATTTCTCTTGGCATATTGTTAATTTTGAAAACTATTTTTTCTAATTCTTCTTGGGTTATTTCATTAAAATCAAACCCCTTTTTAAATTCTCTTCTTAAAATCCCATTTCAATGTTCATTACTACCTCGTTGGAATGATGCATATGGTTCTGCACGATATATTTTTATGTCTAACCACTTAGCCAATAAACCAATTTTTTCAAATTCAATACCATTATCTATGGTTATGCTTTTGACAAATAAATTGTTATCTTGAATTAGATTTTTAAGACTTGAATTTATTACAAATCCAGATTTTGAACGAACTTTTATTGCGAATCAGATTCTTGTTTTTCTTTCTGTAAGTGTTAAAACATTGTAATATCCATTTGATTTTTTACCCAATACAAGATCAGCTTCTCAGTGTCCAAATTCTTTTCTTAAATCAATTTTTTTTGGTCTTGTTCATATTGGAAAAACGTAATCTGCTGAATTAACCAATCTTTTTATAACTGATGTAGTTCTTTTTCCGCCCTTTTTATATCATTTTCTTAATCTATCTTTTCTTTTGATAACTCAAAGATTTTTATTTATTCAGTTGTATATCGTTCTTAATGAAGGACAATTTATATTTGGATCCTTTTTTATCTCATGTAATGTAGCTTTCACACCATAGTATTTTTTGTCATATTTATTTTTGAATAATTCTGTAAATTTATCAAATTTATTCGGCAACAAAAATCTAAAATAATATTTATGTCTATGACGTTTTTTAGCTTTAATGTTTGCTACAATGGGGTCATAAGTTCCTAAACTTGTGTTTCTTTTTATTTCTCGCATAATTGTTGAAGGACTTCTATCTAATTTTTTTGCAATTGAATGTATTGATTTATTACGATTAAGCTCAAATTTTATATAAGATCTTTCAACTTCATTTATATGTTTATATTTATTATTTTTGTTATAATTCATATTGAAAGTTCCTTTATCTCAAGCGGGACTTTTTTTCTTATTTTTAAAAATAAAAATTCAAGTGTCCACAACTATATTTTATATCTTTAGTGTGTTGCACTTGAATTTATAATTAAGCTTAAAAAAGACTTATTTTTTTGTTTGCTTTTTAAATAAAAAAAGTAGTCTCTAAACCACTTTTTTAATAATCTTCGGGACGACTTAAAACTTTTGAACTATCTTTTGTAACCAAAATTGTATCTTCAATTCTTGCGCCACCTAAACCTTCGATATAAATGCCAGGTTCAACGGTAATGATCATACCTTCTTCTAATTCAATATCTGAATTTTTGCTTACTGAAGGAAGTTCGTGAACATCAATCCCAACACCATGTCCAGTTGAATGACTAAAGAATTTACCATATCCTTTTGATTCAATATATTCACGGCAAATTTTATCGATTTCTGAAGCTTTAATTCCTGGTTTAACTGCTTCACGTCCTAATTTTTGGGCTTCAGTAACAATATTTAAAATATCAATTAATTCACCTGAAGATGCTTTTGGTTTGCCAAAGAAAAATGTTCTTGTTATATCACTTGCTCAACCTTCAAATTGGGCACCAAAATCAACTTTAACAATATCACCATCTGCTAACTTACGGTTTGTTGGGTGATGATGTGGTTCAGCAGTATTCGGGCCAAATGCAACAATTGATTCAAAAGATTCTTTTTCAGCTCCAAATAAACGCATTAAGTAACCTAATTTATTTGAAGCTTCTAATTCAGTCATGCCTTCTTCAAGAAGTTTTTTAAGTTCCTCAAAAGCTTGAAGTGAAATTAGACATGCCTCTTGAATTTTTGTAATTTCTTCTTCATCTTTTTTAATTCGATATTGTTGTCCAATTAAATTTTTAAAAGTTGTTTTTGGCAACATTTTTTTGAAATGTTCAAATGTTTGAATTTTCAAATAATCTTCTTCAATTCCAATAGTTTTGTAATTTTTCTTTTTTAAAAAAGCTGATAATGAATCTTTTTCTAATAAAATAACTTCGACATTTTTGGCATTTTTTGTTGCATATTCAATGTAACGATGGTCAACAAATAAAAATGCTTTTTCTTTTTCAATAACAATAAATCCATCTGAAGTTTGAATGTTTGAGTATCATAATCTTGTTTGTGGTGCTTCAGATAATATTGCATCTAATTGTAGTTGATCAAATACTTTTGATAATTCTTGTTTTAGCATTTAAAATTCCCCTTTAAAAACTTATTTTATTTTTTTTCTTTGTGATTGGTATGTGCATTACATTTTGAACAATATTTTTTTACTTCCATTTTGTCAGGATGTAATTTTTTATTTTTTTTGGTAATGTAATTTTCCATTTTACATTCTTCACATCTTAGTGTTAATCCTTCTCTTGGCATTTTTCCTCCACTTTAATATTCTTTGATTGAATTTAATAAAATACGCTGACACTAAATTTAAAAAATAATAAATAAATTATAGTATAAAACTGAATTAAACTTAGGATTTTTATCAATTAATAAATTTTTCAAATCTTATTTTTTTCCTAAAAAAATAATAGTTGGTTATTGCTTATTACCAACTATGCTTAATTATAAATTCAAGTGCAACACACTAAAGATATAAAATATAGTTGTGGACACTTGAATTTTTATTTTTAAAAATAAGAAAAAAAGTCCCGCTTGAGATAAAGGAACTTTCAATATGAATTATAACAAAAATAATAAATATAAACATATAAATGAAGTTGAAAGATCTTATATAAAATTTGAGCTTAATCGTAATAAATCAATACGTTCAATTGCAAAAAAATTAGATAGAAGTCCTTCAACAATTATGCGAGAAATAAAAAGAAACACAAGTTTAGGAACTTATGACCCCATTGTAGCAAACATTAAGGCTAAAAAACGTCATAGACATAAATATTATTTTAGATTTTTGTTGCCGAATAAATTTGATAAATTTACAGAATTATTCAAAAATAAATATGACAAAAAATACTATGGTGTGAAAGCTACATTACATGAGATAAAAAAGGATCCAAATATAAATTGTCCTTCATTAAGAACGGTATACAACTGAATAAATAAAAATCTTTGAGTTATCAAAAGAAAAGATAGATTAAGAAAATGATATAAAAAGGGCGGAAAAAGAACTACATCAGTTATAAAAAGATTGGTTAATTCAGCAGATTACGTTTTTCCAATATGAACAAGACCAAAAAAAATTGATTTAAGAAAAGAATTTGGACACTGAGAAGCTGATCTTGTATTGGGTAGAAAATCAAATGGATATTACAATGTTTTAACACTTACAGAAAGAAAAACAAGAATCGGATTCGCAATAAAAGTTCGTTCAAAATCTGGATTTGTAATAAATTCAAGTCTTAAAAATCTAATTCAAGATAACAATTTATTTGTCAAAAGCATAACCATAGATAATGGTATTGAATTTGAAAAAATTGGTTTATTAGCTAAGTGGTTAGACATAAAAATATATCGTGCAGAACCATATGCATCATTCCAACGAGGTAGTAATGAACATTGAAATGGGATTTTAAGAAGAGAATTTAAAAAGGGGTTTGATTTTAATGAAATAACCCAAGAAGAATTAGAAAAAATAGTTTTCAAAATCAACAATATGCCAAGAGAAATATTAAACTGATTAACACCTTTGGAGTTGTTTAAAAAAGAAAATAGTAATGACTTTATATTATAAAAATTTACTTATTTAAAATTGATAAAATCAAACTAAAAAAAATAATAACTGACTAATGTCAGTTTTTTGAGTATTCCAAATTTTAGTTTTAATAATAAAACTCTTTAAATTGAATTTAGATTCAAAAAAATAATAAATATTTTTTCATTTTAAACAAAAAAATAAGTTATAGAAACATTTAATTTATAATAAAAAAAGCAAATGCAACAGTGTTGCACTTGAACTTTTCATTTAGGATAGTTGGTTATTGCTTATTACCAACTATTAAATCTATTTATTTATTTTGCTCATTTTGATTTATTTCAGTGCTATTGTTTTCTTCTTTATTTTGTTCTTTGATTTCTTGTACTTGATTTATTTCTTTTTTTTGATTATCATTTTGGTTTTTAATCTCTTCAGAATAATCTTTAGTAATACCTTTTAAGTATTTTGCTAGATAAATAATTGCAGTTATTCAACTAAAAATTGAACCAAGAATCAAAGGAATGTTGATAAAGAATAATTTTAAATAATCTGGTGTATAGTTGCCCTTTTCATCAAGTTTAACCATTCAAGGCCCAGCAAATGCAACAACAATTAATGCAAGTGAAACAACAATTGTTTTTGTTTTACCCCATCAATTTGAAGCAACCTTAATATCTTTTTTTACCGCATATATTCTAGCACCTTCAACAAGAATATCTCTTACAATGAAAAAGACAACAATTGGTAGAAATGAGTAATTCATTAATGCAATGAATAAAAGCATCAATGAGGTTGTGATTTTGTCCGCAATCGGATCAAAAATTTTTCCAAATTGTGAAATCGTTTTGGTTTTACGTGCAATATGGCCATCAACAAAATCTGTGATCATTGCCGCTAAGAAAATAATTACGTTTATTCAATAGATTGCTGAAAGGGCAACTGGATATTGTTGCTGCCCAACTAATTTAATTTTGTCATATCAAAATGTTCCATTATATTTTGAAATAAAAAGAAAAGCAATTGTCATCAAAATAACAAATGGAATCATTAAAAGCATTCTTATAATTGTTAATCAATTAGCAGTTCCCAAGTATTTTTTTTCAGCTTGAAAATTGTTTTTTCCTGGGTTATGCATCTTTTTTTCTTTCTTCATAAAATTGCCTCATAATTGTCTTATTTGTAATTTCAACTAATTTGTTAATTTTTTCATCATTTGGAACAAGTTTTTTTTGCTCTTTGAAAAAATTAAGAACATTTGGGATTTTTTTATCTCATAAATTAGCTTGAGTTGCTGTTAAAAGCTCGGCATTGTGAACAAATAATTCATATTTACTATCATTTTGAAAAAAGATCGCAAAATCTTCTCGAGAAATTAATTTTAGTAACAATTTTTTTGCTCCAACCTTAATTTCACTCATTTTTCTTTCACTATTTTTATTCAAGAAATTTTCTAATTCATTGTTTGTGAAATCAATGATTAAATTATAAGTTAGAATAAACTCAAAATAAAGTTCTAGTGTTTCTTTTGCTTTTTTTTGTTCAATCTTTTCCATGCGTTTTTTCATTCTTTTTGTTTTTGTTGCTTTTCAAATAATATAAAAAACAATAAAGAAAAGAATCAATGATAGTATTGTATAAACAACTACTTGACCACCGCCTCCTGGCATAATTTCTCCTTATAATTTATTGCATTTTAATATTATAACATTAACTAAATCATTAAATTATTTATTGTCTTGCTTTTGTTTGCATAAAATAAGACTTTCAAAAGGACCTAATTCTTTTGGAAATTCTGAATAAAATTTATTTGCATAAGAGCCATTTAGAATCATATAATCATGTAGTTGCAAGATTTTTTTATGTTGGTTTGTTAAATTAAGTAAAAAAACTAAACTTTCTTTATCAATGTTTTTTTTGATAATATAAATGCCTTTTTTGTGCTTAATTTTGAAATGATTATTTTTAAAAAATTTTGCATATTTTGAATCAAAAATTAAGCTGTTTAAAAAATAAACAAAGTTTAATGCACTATTTTTATTTTCTAGTTGATTTTCAACATTTTGGTTTTGATAATTAATTGCATAAAATAAATTTTTATTGTTTTTGAAATTTGAACTTTGTTTGCTATCTCAAGGCATTTGCGTGTATGAACTTAGTTTATTGAAATAACAATGATAATTAAAAAAACTTTCTAAACTAATATTTTTTGATTGATAAAATCTTTTTTCTTCATTGTAATTTTCATCATTAAAATTAAAATCCTTTTTAAAAGAAGCTCGTAATGTACCAACTTCATCACCATAATAAAAAGCAATGGAATTATTGCCTGAGTATAAAAACATTAAAAATGTTTTTAGTGATTCATTAAAATAAGCTTTCTCACTACCTCATTTAGATAAAAATCTTCCTGATAAATTTGAGTTTAAACTTAAAATTACTTTTGGCGATTGATTAAAATTTTTAATAAATTTAAAAATATTTTTATAACTTATTTTTTTATTTTTCATGATTTTTTGCTTATTTTTTTGCTCTAAAATTGAAAGATTAGTTAGATACAAAAAATCAATGTTTTCATTTTTTGGCGATAGCATTTTTTTGTATAAATTAAAATTGTTATTTGCTGTTTTAAAAATGACTGTCATATTTGGTTTTTTTCTTTTAATGATTTTGTATAAATCATTAATAAAATCAATTTTTTTATCCTCTTTTAAGCCATCAAATGCTAAAAATTCAAAATTATCAAGAACGATTGTTGAAATGTTTAATTTTAAATAGAAATTTAAAATGTTTTTAAAATATTTAATGAAATTATATATTTCATATAATGAAGTTTTTTTAATACTTTTATTGATTAAATATGTATCTAGTTTGGTTAAATATAAATTGGCATTTTTTTCATTAAGATCATATAAACTCATCATATTGTTTCAATTAATAAATGATTGCTTGATGTTCATTAAATCAATAATTGGTGCAATTTCAATTGAATTTTCTTTAAAAACATTGACTAAATTAACAAAATCTTTAATTGAACCAAATTTATTTTTAATGTCTTCAAGATCAATGTTGTTTTCATATTGGTTTAAAATGTCATCGATTGCAATAATATCAACATCTAAGTTTTTGAAATATGCTAATTTGTTTAAAATACCATTAAAATTACCAAACCCACTTCTTTCTTTATCAAAGAAATTTTCAACTTTTAATTCATATAAAATTATTTTTTTTGTTAAATTCATAGATTTTATTCCTTATCTTAATAATTTTAAAATAATTAAATTCATAGCTAATTCATCATTCAAGTAACCTTTTTTTAAATTTAAATCAATTGTTGCAATTTCTTCAATAATTTTATTAAGTTTATTGCTGTCAATTTTGCTAAAAAAATCAAGATGTAATTTAACCCGATAAGGATGAATATTTATTATTTTTGCAATGACATCATTGCCCAAATTTTTCTTTCTTAAAATTGCAATCATTTTTGTGTTTAATAAAATCGAAGCAATTTGGGAAATGATTTGGTTTGCATCAAAACCATATTGAATTTGCTCATTAATTTTTTTAATTATTTGACTTTGACTTTGTCATTTTAAAATTGCTTCTGATAAAGCAAATTCAATATTATTTGACATTGAAAAAATGTTATCCTCAATCATTTGCTTTGTAATATTTTTTTCGATTAATAACAATTTTTTAATTTCTTGCTTTATTAAATCAAGATTATTCGGCATGATTTCTAATAAGAAAATTAATGCCTGATCACTGATGTTTCCTCCAAGATTTTTCACCATTGAAAATACAAACGAAAAAAGGTTTTTTTCTTCAATTTTTTTAATCTGAATAACTTGACTATTTTTATCAATGTAATTAAATGCTTTTGAAGCAAAAAAGTTTTTGTCATATTTATAAATTTCTTGACTAAAAATAAGAATTGTGTTTTGATCTTGTGAAAAAGATTTGATTAATTCAATAAAATCATTGATTAATTTTTCATTAACATTTTTGTTTTTAATATTGAAAAGAAAAGGATTTTTAAAAATGATGATTTTTTTATTAAAAAACAAACCTTGATTATTGATTGCATCAGCTAATTCCTCGAGCATAAAAAAATCATAGAATTTAATAAATTCTATTTCCTCTTGATTATTATTTGTTTCATTTTTGATTATTTCATTGATTTTTTCGTCAATAAAATAATTTTCATCACCTTTAATTAAATACATGGATGTTATTTATTATATTATATAAGCATTATTTTGATATAATAAACACGAAATATTATTAATAAAATTAATCTAATAATATCTTTCTAAAAATATAATCAAATTTAATAGGAGTTAAGAAGCATGTCAGGACATTCAAAATGAGCAACAACAAAACATCATAAAGCAGCAATGGATTCAAAACGTGCACAAATGTTTCAAAAATTCTCAAAAGAAATCATTGTTGCAGCCACAATTGGTGGACCAGATCCTGATTCAAATCCTGCCTTAAAATTAGCAATTACAAAAGCGAAAGCAAAATCAATGCCTAAAGCAAACATTGAAAAAGCAATTTCAAAAGTAAAAGGTGGTTCAAAAGAAGGTGCTAATTATCAAAACTACTTATATTCAGGAACAGCTTTTGGTGGTGTAAATTTTGTTGTGAGTTGCTTAACAGATAATTTTAATCGTTTAGCTTCAAATATTAAGCATTATTTTAATAAATATAATGGTCAATTGGGCAAACAAGGAACAGCATCATATGTTTTTGATCAAAAAGGATTAATTGAATTTTCAAAAAATCTTGCTAATGAAGATGAAGTGATGATGGTTGCAATGGATGCGGGTGCTGAAGATTTTGAAATCGAAGATGATTTGTTTGTTATTATCACAAAACCATCTGATTTCCAAAAAGTTAAACAAGCAATTGATGAGGCTTTTGCAATTGAAAATTATTCAACAGCAGAAGTTACATATATTCCTAATTCAGAAACAGAAATTGAAAAAGACAAATTTGAACAACTTAATAAATTTGTTGATTTATTAGAAGATGATGAAGATGTGCAAGAAGTTTGACATAATGCAACTTTTTTAGAATAATTTAAATAGAAATTTATTTTTAAATTTACAAGTGAAAGATGTTTACTTGTGAATTTTTTCTTAATTTTTTCCTAAAATCAATCATTTATTTAAATTTCTTTTGAAAATTAAAGTATGAAAATTAAATTTAATAAGAAAAAATTTTTTTTAGCAGCTGGTTTATTTTTATTTTCTTCAACAATTTTAATTACAGCGATTGTTGTTAAAAATCAAATAATTAAGCAGCAAAATAATCAAGTTCAAAAAAATGATTCAGAATATATTTCTGTTTTAATTGATGGTGCAATTGAGTATCCGGGGGAATATTCATTTAAAAAAGGAAGCACTTATTTAGAATTATTTAACCAAGCAATTTTAAAATCAAAAGCAGATTTGCAAAATCTTGATAAAAATCAGCTCTTAAAAGATAATGAAAAAATTTATGTTCCTTTTTTAAAAAATCAAAAGCTTAAATTAAATGAAATTACTAGTTATCAAACACTTGTTGAATTAGGAATTAAATCACATCTTGCCCAAAAAGTTTATTCATATTTAAAAAAAAGAGAAATTAGGGATTGAAAAGAAATTTTAGAATTATCTGGTATTGGTGAAAAAACTTATTCAATACTATTAAAAAATATCGATATATAGATTTATTTCTTCCAACTTGTTTAGCTGCATTTTTAACTCTTAATTTATTTTTAAAAATTGATTTTATTATTTCAGCTAGTTTATTTGCAATCATTTTATTTTTAAATTTTTTTAATTTAAAATTTTGACTTCTATTTTTTTCTTTGTTTAGTATATTATTTTTTAGTTATGCAATTTATCAAATAATATTTAATGGATATGAAAATAAAGTCATTGCTAATGAATTTATTTTGCAAAAAAATTACAAAAATTTTTTCTTATTTAAATATAAGAATATTAATTTTATGGTTGATAATAGTAATTTTTTAAAAAATAATTCTTTTGATTTTGAAAATAATTGATCATATATTTTTTATCTCAAAGGTAAATTAGAAAAAATAAAAAATTTAAATTTATTTAATTTTAGCAATCAAATATTTTTTAAGTTAAAACTTGAAGAAATGAATTTTTTAAGAAAAGAAAATAACTTTTTAATTAGTAATTCAGCAAATGAAAATGTTATTGAATATCTGAATATTATTATTCTTAATAAATCACAACCCAATAGTTTGCTTTATAAAAAACTAGTAAGTTTAAATATTATTCATTTTTTTACAATTAGTGGTTTTCATTTTAATTTAATCTATTTGTTTATTGTTTTTTTGTTTAAAAAAATCAATAAAAAAATTCCTTTTGATGATTTGATTGCAATTGGTTTTTTAGGAATTTATTTGGTGATCTTGAATTTTAAGATTAGTGCAGCAAGATCTTTGCTTTTTATTTTATTGATTTTTATAAATAAGCATATTTTGAATTATAAATTGAATAATATTACAATTTTAAGTTTATGTGGTTTGATTATTGCTTTAATTAATCCGTTTGTAATTTATTCATATTCATATATTTTGTCTTTTTTAATTACATTATTTATTCTTATTGCAATTTTTATTTTCAAAAACTATAATTTTTATTTGAAAGCATTATTAGTGATAATAGTTGCACATTTTTATTCAGTTTTAATTCTTCATACATTTCATGAGGAGTATAATATTTTTTCATTTTTTAACCAAATTTTATTAGTTCCTTTAATTTCAGTTAACTATATTCTTACTTTAATCTTTTTTAGATTTAACTTTTTTATTGAAAAAATTCTTAGTTTTATTGATACTTTATTTGATTTGCTATTTGAAATTGCAATTGTGATTAAATTTAAAATTCCAATTGTTATTTGCTTAATTGGTTGTTTGCCAATTTTGATTTGAAAAAAAATAAAACTTCATCACCAAATTCGGTTCGAAGTTTTAAATACTTTTTATTAATTGATTAAATTCATCTTCATTGATAATTGTGACATTACTTTTTTTAGCTTTTTGAAGTTTACTTCCTGCTTTTTCACCAGCTAATAAGTATTTGATATTAGATGAAATTGATGAGAATACTTGGCCACCATTATCAAGAATAATTTTTTCAAAATGACTTCTTGGTTTTGATAATGTCCCAGTAATCACAAATGAAATATCTTGCAAAATATTTGTTTTAATTGTGTTTTGATATTGCGGATTGATATTCATTGCTAACAAATTATTAATTAATTGTAAATTTTCTTTTTTATTAAATCATGTAATAAGTGCTGAAGTGATTTTTTCACCAAAATCATGAAATGTTGCAAAAATTCCAAAATCAAAATTTAGCACATTTTCTAGTTTTAATAATTTTGAAGCAATAAATTTCGCAGCTTTTTGTCCAACGAGAGGAATCGAGAAACCAAAAATAAATTTTTCCAATGATTTTTCTTTTGATTCTTCAATTGATGCAATGATTTTATTTATCGACACTTCACCAAATCCTTGCAGTGCAATAAGTTTATCTTTATGATTTTTTAAATTATAAATATCTTCAATTTTTTCAATGAAACCAAGTTTATTAAGAAAAATTATGTTTTTTTCACCTAAGGAATTAATATCAAGTGCTTCTTTGGAAGTAAAATGAATTAATTTTCTAATTTTGATTTCTGGACAATTTTCATTTAGGCAAAATTGTTCCAATTTTGTTTCATTGAAAAATATCTTTTCTTGACAATATGGACATTTTTCAAATGGTTCAAAAGCAGCTTGATTTTTTTTGTTTGCAACGCCAATTACACATGGAATAATTTCACCTGATTTTTTGATATATACTTCATCACCAATGTTAATATTTAGATTTTTAATAAATTCAAAATTATTTAAGGTTGCAAAAGTAACCTTTGTTCCTGATAGTTCAACTTCTTCTAATGAGGCATTATAAGTAACCACACCAGTTCGACCAATTGTGATAAAAATATCTTTAAGTGTGGTGATGGCAATATCTGGTTCGTATTTGAAAGCAATTGCCCAATGTGGAAATTTTGATGTTGATCCGAGTTGATCATACAATTTCATTTCGTTGAGTTTGATAACAATTCCATCAGTTTCATAGTTTAAATCTTTTTTGATATTTTTAAAGTCATCAATATATTTTTTGATTGCTTCTAAATTAGAAACTTTTTTTGCTTGTGATGAAGTATTAAAACCAAGTTTATTTAAAAAATTAAATGCTTCTTCCATCGTATGAATATTATGTTCTGCAGCTGAAACTATATAATATAAAAACGATGATAAATTTCTTTCTTTGACAATTTCTGGATTTAATTGCCGAATTGTACCAGAAGCAGCATTTCTTGGATTTGCTAAAATTGGTTTGTTTTGGGTAATTAGTTTTTTATTAATTTGATTAAATTCATCAATTGGTAAAAAAATTTCACCACGGACTTCTAAGTTTTTTTTGTAATCAATTCTTTTGGGAATATTTTTGATTTGCAAAATATTACTTGTGACATCTTCACCAATTTCACCATTACCTCGTGTGATTGCTTGAAATAATCGACCGTTTTTATATTTGATTGCAATTGATAAACCATCGATTTTTGGTTCAATAAAAAAACTAAAATTATTAGTAATTTTTGCAATATTTTGCATAAATTTTTCAATTTCATCAATTGTATATGTTTTATTCAAAGAAAGCATCGGCTCACTATGATGAATCTTTTTAAAGATTTTTGCAACATGGGCATTGATGCGATTAGTTGGCGATTTTTCAAGTTCTTCTTGACTAAAAAGATATGAATACTGATTTTCATATGCTTTCAATTTATTATATGCTGTATCATAAATTTCATCCGTAACAACCGGATTATCAAAATCATAATAATGTTTATCTCATTCAATAATTTGATTTTGTAATTCAATGATCTGATTTTTAATTTTTATTTCTTTTTCTTCCATAATCTATACTTTTTGAAATGTTGCAATTCATCATGAAGGTAAGGGGATTTTATTAATTAAAGAAATAATAACAAGCAAAGTAAAAGCTAATAAAATAAGTGTTGCTAAAAGATCTTTTCAGTTTGGAATAAGTTGACGATAATGTGTTCTTTTTGAATAAGGTTCATATCCTCTTGAAGTCATTGCATCTGCTAAATCATTTGCTTTATTGAATGATGAAACAAATAAAGGAATTAATAACACAATAAAAGCTCTTATTTTATCTTTAAAATTTCCATTTTTAAAATCAACACCCCGACTTGATTGTGCTTTCATGATCCGACCTGATTCTTCCATTAGTGTTGGAATGAATCTTAAGGCAATTGAAATAATCATCGTAATAATTTCAGTTGGAATTTTAATTAGTTTTAGAGGGTATAATAAATCATTAATAGCTTTAGTTAACAAAATTGGTTTTGTTGAAACTGTTAAAATTGTTGTAATTAAAATCACGCCATAGATTCTTAGAAAAATTGCAAATGTTCGATGAATTGAAAAAAGGTTTAATTGAAAAACATAATTTACATCATTTTTTGGAGCAAAATAAACAACATTAATAAACAATTTTCCCCGGTGAATGATATATGCATCAGGCCGAAGATCCGAGGGAAGAGGCACATAGTTGTGAGCATCATAATACATCACTGCCCCTTTGACAGTAAGCATATTTATTATTAATAAAAAAATTGCAATATATAAAGGAAGTTTTAATTTTTTAAACACTGATTTAATTGATTTTGTTGTAATGCAATACAAAACCATACTAAATAAGATCAAAATTCCTAATGTAATATAATGTGGCGAAATAAAAAAAAGTACAATAAATAAAATATTTGCAAGAAATTTTAGTCTTGGATCCAATTTATGAATTGGTGTATCAAGATTGATATATCTTCCAATAATTGTTTTACTCATGTTGATTACCTTTTTTTTGTTTTTTAATTTGTTTATTTATCTCTTCTGCAAGTTCTTCAATATTTGTTACTTTTGCAATTTTAAAACCACATTCTTTTAATCTATCAACATAAGATAATAGTCTTGTTGGTATTAAATCATTTTCAATTAATAATTGATTATTGCTTAATATCTCATATGTATTGCCATCTTGAATAATTTTTCCATCTTTGACAAATAGCGTTCGATTTGTTCATTTTAAAGCATTATCAAGATCATGGGTCACAATAATGATTGTTGTCCCATTTTTATATAAGTCATGAAATAATTGCAGCATTTCTTCAACGCCTTGTGGATCTAAACCGGCTGTTGGTTCATCAAGAACTAAAAATTTTGGTTCCATTGCCAAGATTCCAGCTAAAGCAACTCTTCTTTTTTGCCCTCCTGATAAATTAAAGGGACTTCTTTGTAAATAATCAAGTGGTAATCCGACCATTTGAATGTATTTAGCTGCTAATTCTTTGGCCTTATCTTTTTTAATCCCCATTGAAATAGCACCAAAAATAATATCTTTTTCAATTGTTGATTCAAAGAGTTGATACTCAGCAAACTGAAAAACAACACCAACTTGTTTTCTTAATGCCTTAATGTTTTTAATTCTTTTTTTTGTTTTGACAATATTGATGTCAGTATAAACAATTTCTACTCTTTCTTTTTTATTTAGATTTTTGTAATCTTCTAGTTTTTTTAAATATAAATCATACTGCGCATTAAAATCTTCAATGTTATCAAAATTTTTTTGCTTTGGTTTTTTTGGTTTTTTAATTTTTTTTGTAATCGGAATATTTAAAAAATTTAATGAACCAGTATCTGGAAGCAACAAAGCATTAAAATGTTCAATTAAAGTTGTTTTACCTGATCCAGTTGGGCCAATAATTGAAATTGCTTCACCTTCTTTAATTTGAACTGAAACATTATCCAAAACTTTAATATAGGTTGGGAAACCTTTGTTGTATTCTTTTGTAATATTGTTTACTTTAATTTCAATTTGCATAAAGTCTCCAATAGCTTATTTGGATCATAAGTTGGTTCAATCCCATTAAGCATTTCACTTAGTTTATAAATAAACGGTGAATCAATTTTGGCAATTTCAATAATTTTTTTATCATTTAAAATTTCAATTGGCTTTCCCTGCGCAACAACATTGCCGTTTGAAAAAACAATTAGTTTATCAGCCAATAAAGCTTCATCCATATCATGGGTGATTGAAATTATTGTTTTATTAGTTGTTTGATGAAGATTATGAATAATTTTATAAATATCATTTCTTCCCCGTGGATCTAACATTGATGTGATTTCGTCAAGAAGAATAATTTTTGGATTTAGTGCTAAAGTTGAAGCAATTGCAACTCTTTGTTTTTGCCCTCCTGATAAATTTTGGGGTTCATGTTCCAAAAATTTAAGCATCCCAACTTCCTTGGCATATTTTTTAATTATTGCTTCCATCTCATTATGTTCAATTTGCTTATTTTCCAGACCAAAAGCAATGTCATCTTCAACTGTTGAACCAATGAATTGATTATCAGGATTTTGATAAACAATTCCAATAAGTTTTCTTATTTGCGTTAAATTTTCGGAATTTATTTCTAAACCATCGATGATGATTTTTCCAGATGTTGCTTTATAAATTGCTGCAAGTAACTTTGAAAATGTGCTTTTTCCTGAACCATTGTGACCTAAAATTGCAACATATTGACCATCTTCAATCGTCAAGTTGATATTATCAAGTGCAAGTTTTTTTGAACCAGGATATTTATAACTAAGATTCTTAATTTCAATCATAAAAATAATTATATTAGTTTTCATAATATATTTTAAAAAAGTTGATTATAAACTAAGATGGAATTTAAATATTCAAAAGAAGCAATCTTTTTTAAAAAAATAGATCTTTTAAATTTAATTGAAATTAAATTATTAAAATAAAAAAACTCTTTTAACCAAACAAAAATGATTAAAAAAGTTTTTTATTCTACTATTTAAGAAATTTTAAGATGTTTTTTTGATTGTTCCAATATATGGGAATTGGCGCATTTTTTCTTCTAAATCAAAACCAAAACCAACAACGAAGTCATCTTCTTCTTCAATTAAAAAACCAAATTTATCAGGTTCAAATTCAACAACTCGACCACTTGGTTTATTTAGGAGTGTAATAACTCTTAGCGACTTTGGATTTCTTGATTTTAAGATTGAAACAGTTTTGGATATTGTTCGCCCGGTGTCAACAATGTCTTCAACTAATAAAACATCTTTACCTTCGATATTTGTAACTAAATCTAAAATTATTTTGACATTACCTGAAGATTTTAGGGTTCCATCATATGAACTAGCAATCATAAAATCAGTAATTAAATCAATATTGATATTTTTAATTAATTGGGCATAGAAAGGAAGGCAACCCTTAAGAAGTCCAACAACAATTAACTCAGAAGAATTTGCGTATGTTTGATTTACTCAATTACTTAATTCATAAATTTTTTTCTCTAGTTCTTCTTTGGTAAAAAGAATTTTATCTATTCTTGGATCAATTGCCTCATTTGGCATAGTTTTTCCTCTTCATCAATAATTTTTATTACTTGTTTAAACACATCTTCTTCACTTAATTCATCAGTCTCAATTGTTTTAAAATTAAGTTGAAAACGATCTGCTAATGTTTTAAACATTTTATAATAATTTTCATGTAAATTTTTAAAATATTCGAAATTTAGATCTCAGTTTTCAATTTCTTCTTTGCGACCCCGTTCAAAAATTCGTTTTTTAAAAGTATTAAAATTAATGTTTAAAAATATCACTAATTCAGGAAGCTCTTCTTTGGTGATTAATTTTGAAAATAACGCATCATAAGCTTCAAGATATTTTTTATTTTTTTGCTCCAAAATTATTTTTGCAAAAATATAATGCTCAACCGAAAAACGATCCAAAAATAAATGTCGGTCCTTATTTTCTTTTGTTTGTAATTCTTTGAAGATATTTGCAAATTTATCAGAGTGATTTTCAATAATATAACTTTGAAATCCGATTGTCAAATTTGGTCTTTTTTCATATAATCATTTTAAAAATGTATTAAAAACTTCATCATTATCATCAAATTCATGCAAAATCATTGAATTTGGGTAATGTTGGTTTAATTTTTTTGCTAACGAACTTTTTCCAGCCGCAATCATGCCACTAATTCCTATTACCATAATCTAAATTTCCTTTCAATATTAAAAAAGTGTTAATTTATTTTACTAGAAAAATAATTATAAAAAAAATTTTCTTATCTTTTTTAGGATAAGAAAAAATGAGAAATAAAAACTAAGAAATTATTTTTTTATAAATTTGAGTTTTATTTTGCAAATCATAAGCTTTGATTAAATTTAGGATTAAACCAATGATTGTCATTGGTCCAACACCTCCTGGAACAGGGGTTAAAAAAGCAATATTTTCTTTAATTTTATTAATATCCACATCACCAACAATTTTACCACTTTCTAGGCGGTGAATTCCCACATCAATGATAATTACATTGTTTTTTAGGGGGATGTTATCCAAACAACCTCGATTACCAGTTGCAACAACAATTAAATCGTTGTAATGTAAATCATTTTTTGGCGTATTAAGATCATATCTTCTAACTTTGGCACCAATTTGTTCAAAATAATTTGCAAGCGGTTTGCCAACAATTTTGCTTTGTCCAATGACACCAATATTCATTTTTACAAAATCAATTTTATATTCATTTAATAAACAAATAATTCCCAGGGCAGTTGCGGGCAAAAATGATTTGGGATTTGAAACAAAATTTGTGTTTTGGTTATGCTTTGTTAAGCCATCAATATCTTTTTGCTTTTTTATTTTGTTTAAAATTTGGTCAAGATTTTTTATTTTTGTTGTTTGAATTGGAAGTTGAATAATGAATCCTGTTGTTTGTCTATTTAAAATTTTTATTGCAGAAATAATTGCTTTTTTTTGCGCATCCTGGGGTAATTTAATAAATTTGGTTTTTATTCCTAAGCTGTGCGCGATGTTTAATTTATGTTTGATATAGAGGTTTGATTCCTCTAAATTTCCAACTTGCAAAATTCCAAGAATTGGTAATTTTTCTTGGGGAATGTTATTTATTGTTAATTGAATTTTTTTTTGAATTTTTTCTTTAGTTTTTTTACCATCTAAAATGATTGTCATATTATGCTTTTCTAAAAGAACCCACTTTACTTTGGACATTAATTGATGTTGTGTCTTTTAATGATTTGGCATATTCCATTGCTTCTTTTTGGGTTTTGAAAACTCTAAGTGCTTTTTTGCCTTTTGGGTTTTTAACAGCCCAACCATCTGGGTGATTAATTACTAGTCTTACAGCCATATAATTTTATTTTTCTCCTTAAGTTTAATTCAAAATTAAATATAGTTACATTACATTATATAATGTAATCAAAATTTTATTAGATAATATGAATTTAATTGCTTAAAAAACCAAAAAACCAATGCCCAATAAAAATTTTGCATTGGTTTTTATTTTAAAAAAATGCTATACGATTAAGTTTTATTTTTTTGGTGTTTTTATTTAACAAATGGTGGAGATGCGGGGAATTGAACCCCGGTCCAAACACCCTTATGTTTTATTTCTACAGTTTAGTTAATTTTTTTTAAAAACTTATTAATTAAAAACTAACAAAAAAAATAATAAGTTTCAGCTATCAATGTCGTTTAGTTATTAACTGAATTTCACTAAACCAAAAAGCCCTCACAACAAAATTTTATAACGGGCCATCATAAAATTTCGACCAATTACTAATTAAGCGTAAACTGGGTTTGCTTGATTCAACATCACGTTTGTCATGTAGAATTCTTTTTGTTTTTTTTCTAAGTTTGCATTTAAAAAGCCTAGAAAGTATTATGGTTTACAAGACCACTGCCACAAAAACACTTAGATGCCTGTCGATGCCATTACATCCCCAAAAAAATTAATATTGGTTTTTTAAGGCTTTTTTTAGTTCTTCTTTTTTAATTTTTTCACGTTTGTCATATTTCTTTAGTTTTTTAGCTAAAGCAATTTCTAATTTAATGTAATTATTGCTTCAGTATATGCTAAGTGGAATAATGATTAGTGATAAACGATCAAGATTATTTTTTATTTTTAAAATTTCATTTTTATGCATTAATAATTTTCTTGAGCGATCTAATTCACCTTTTACTAGCATATATTGTGAAATATGCATGTTGTTAAGCCAAATTTCATTTTTTTTGCTAATTGTACAAAATGCATTATCTAACTTTGCATTTTTTGCGCGCAAACTTTTTACTTCTCAACCTAATAGTGAAATGCCAGCTTCATATGTGCTATGAATCTGATAATCAGATTTTGCAAATTTGTTTTTTACAATTAATTTTGGCATAACTAAAATTATAAATGAATAAAAAAACACTAACACAATTTAGCATTAATGTTTCCTTTAATTCTTTCAATTCCAAGAATTTGAATTTTGTACTCTTTGCCAACCTTGAAATGATATTTTTTTCCTTTAGCTTCAAAATTTGAAATTTTTTTAATTTCATCATCAAGTTCATCAAAATGAATTAAAACACTTGTTTGGTATTGATAAATATTTAAAAAAACTCCGAATTTTTCAATTGATATCAATGTTGCATTAAAAATTTTATTTTTTAATTCTTCAAAAAATTCAGCTTTTCTTATATCAACAATATCTCTTTCAACACTCATTGCAATTTTTTCACTTTCAGAATTTAATTGCGCTATTTCTTCAATTTTTGTGTTTAATTGCTTAAATTCATCTTCACTAAATTCCTTGTTTGTAAATAGATATTTTTTAATTAAACGATGCAATAAAAGATCGGGATATCTTCTTATTGGTGATGTAAAATGTGAATAAAATTTTGAAGCAAGTCCAAAATGACCAATATTTTTTGAGGAATATATTGCTTTTTGCATTGTTTTTAAGAGTGCGCTTTTCATATATTCATCAAGTTTTCTTGTTTTAATTTTTTCCACCATTTTTGCAAAACTTAAGGGTTCACCATCAAAAGGAACAGCAATATCTTTTAAGTTTGCAAATTTAATTAATTCTTGTAATTCAAGTAATTTTTCATCCGAAGGTTTATCATGAATACGATAAATTGATGGAATTTTTTTCGCATGCATCATTGCAGCAATTGTTTCATTGGCACGAACCATGAAATCCTCAATCATGTTCTCACTTTCACCCTCTTCACGTAATTTAATATCAATTACTTTATTATCTTGAATAATAATTTTTGGTTCTTTTATTTCAAAATTTACATAACCTTCTAATAATTTATTTTTTCTTATGATGGATGAAATGCTTCGTGAAGAATCTAAAATATTTTTAATTTCATTTGGTAAATTGATTTTGTTATTAAAATAATCATTAACTTCATTGTATGTTAAACGATAGTTAGAATTAATAACACTTTCATAAATTTTTGTGTCAACATTTTTTCCTTGTGAATCAATTTCAAGTTCAAGCGTAATCGTGCACCGATCAACATGTGGATTAAGCGAACAAATCCCATTTGATAATTCAAAAGGTAACATTGGAATTACTTTGTCAGGCAAATAAATTGATGTCCCTCTTCTTAGTGCTTCTTTATCAATTTCATCATTTTCTTCCACATAATATGAAACATCAGCAATATGAATAAATAGTTTTGTATTTTTATTTGCTAATGTATAACAAGAAATTGCATCATCAAAATCTTTTGTATCGAGTCCATCAATTGTTACAGTTAATAAATTTCTTAGATCATGCCGCTTTTTAATTTCATTTTCTGAAACACTTTGTGGTAATTTTTTTGCTTTTTCTAAAACTTCAGTTGGAAAATTAAGTTCAATTTCATTTTCAGAAAAAATCTTTTTAAATGGATAATCAAAATTATCAACCCGATCAAGAATTTTTTTGAATTTGATGGCAACAAATTTATTATTTGGTTCTAAAATCTCTACTTCAACAAGATCTTTTTCAGTAATATTTTTAGGAATATGAATGTAATTAATGATTTCAAAATTAGCTTTATCTTTATCATTAATTGCTTCAAATACAAAATGATTTTTTAAATTTTTAGTAATAATTCCAGTAATAATATTTTTTTTATGTTCAATTAATTTAGTTATTTTTGCTTTGTATAGAATTTCATTTTTTTCATTATAGTAATAAAAAATTTTTGCTTCAACAAGATCACCATTTAAAAGATTTCTTATTTGAAAGGGAAATAAAATTGCAGCTTTATTTTTTTTATGATCACTTTCTTCTAGATCAATAAAACCAAGTCTTTTATTGGTGATTGCAATTGGTTTTTTGACAGTTTTCAAATAAAAAATTGGAAGATACTTTTGCTCACGATTTATTTCAATTTTTTCTTCATCAATCAATTGCTTTAAAAAAATTGATAGTTGCGAATTTAATGTTGGTTGAATTTTTAATTTTTTAACAATCTCTAAAAAACTTGACCCCAAATGATTATTTTGAATGAATTTAAGAATTTCTTCTTTGTTTAGATTATCAATATTTTTATTTTCGTATTTCATTTATTCCTTTATTGTAAAACAACACGTAAGATAATTGCAAAAATAAAAATTAAAATTCCTAATAAAATCATCGATCATTTTAGAACTTTTTTAATGCCCCGTTCTTTTGAAATTTTAAATAGATCTAAATCACTACTTCCAACCAAAGCCCCACTAAAACTGTTTGAATCTGGGGCCATCATAAATGAAATTCCAATTACTCCTAATGAAAATATTAAAAGCATAATAACTAAAAATCAAGTCATATCTATATTATATAATTACTCCTTTATTTTTTTATTTCTAGATGATATTCTAGTAGTTGTTCAGATGTTATTTCTGATGGGGCTGATGTTAATAAATCAGTTCCCTTAGCATTTTTAGGGAAAGCAATTACATCCCGAATTGATGAAGATTTTGTGAGAATCATTAAAAGTCTTTCAATTCCAAATGCAATCCCACAATGTGGCGGCAAACCATATTCAAATGATTTTAGAAAGAAACCAAATCTTGATTTTTGTTCTTTTTCAGAGATTTCTAAAATATCAAACATTATTTTTTGTGTTTCCAAATCAAAGATTCGGATTGAACCTGAACCTAATTCAAAACCATTTAGAACTAAATCATAAGATTTGGCCTTAACTTTTTCAAATTCCTTTGTTTCTAAATATTTCAAGGTATTTTCTTCAAATTGCGTAAAAGGATGATGAGCTGGAACATATTTTTTTTCTTCTTTGTTATATTCAAACATCGGTCAATTTACTATCCATAAAAAGTTTAGTTGTTCAGGGTTTGCTAATTGATATAGTTCATTTAATAATGTTCGAATTGCTCCAAGTGCTTTAAGGGTGCTTTCTTCATCATTTCCAGCTGCAATTAAGGCATATGATTGTTTGAATGAAGTTGCTTCTTTTGTTTTTGCTAAGTTTGTTCCCACATGACATGTTGCACAGCTTAGATCAAGAACTTCAAAAAATTCACCACCGTTTTTATAAAAAATTTCTTCAATCAATTTGATATTTTTATTTACATCGCGATCAAAAATAATTGCCTTAACATATTCTTTTCCAAATAAAGTTTTAAATTGATTTGAATAATCTTTGATTAAAAACTCATATCTTGTATCTGGCTTATCAGTTCCATAATTTTTTAGCGCAAATTCAAAATCCATTCTTGGAAATTTTGGTGCAATTTGAAAACCTAATTTACCTAGTGTTTCAACTCATAATTCCTCACAAAGTAAGAAAATATCTTCTTGGTTTGCAAATGACATTTCAAGGTCTAATTGTGTAAATTCAGGTTGGCGGTCTTTTCTTAAATCTTCATCCCGAAAAACACGAGCTAATTGAAAGTATTTTTCAACCCCCCCTGCCATTAGTAATTGTTTAAATAATTGCGGAGATTGTGGTAAAGCAAAAAATTTACCCTTTTTTCTTGTTGGAACTAAATAATCTCTCGCTCCTTCGGGTGTAGATTTTGCTAAAATAGGTGTTTCAATCTCAACAAAATTCTTTTTATCAAAAAAATTTCTTATGTGTAGCGCTAGTTTGTGTCTGATTTTTAAGTTGTTTAAAACTTTTTCATTTCGTAAGTCTAAAAAACGATATTCCAAACGAAGATCTTCATTGGCTGAGTTTAATTTATCATCATTGATTTCAAAAGGAATTTGTTTAGCATGGTTTAGAATTTTATATTCTGAAACTAAAATTTCAATTTCACCTGATTTAAGTTGATTATTTGTTTCAATTCTTTTTAAAACTTTACCTTTTACAAACAAACATGTTTCCTTTGTTAAAAGTGGATCAGAAATATTATTAAAAACTAATTGAATGATACCACTTGAGTCTCGTAAGTCAACAAACATTTGATTTTTAAATTTTCTTTTATTTGCAATTCAGCCAAAAAGCTCAATTTCTTTGTTTAAATCATTGATATTTAAATTTGAGCAATAATTTGTTTTCATTTATAGCAATTCCTTTATTTTCTTTTTAAAATCATCAATATTTTTATATTCAAAAACAACTTCTTTTTTCATTGTTTTGATTTTAATCTCATTTCCCCTTGCATTTAATTCTTTAAAAATTAAGATTTTGGGTTTTAATTGATAATTTTTTTTGAATAATTTTGTAACATCAATTTTTTCATTGATTAATTCAACTTTAAATTCTTGCCGTAAATCATAAGCAATTTCTAAAATTGAATTAAATTCATTTTCATTTAAATAAGCGATTAAAATTTCTAAATCATTTTCAAGATTTTTATATTTATCAAAATTAAATGCAATTATTTCAGCAATCCGATCAACGCCAAAGGCAAATCCAATTGAGTCAATATTTGGTCCGCCAAAAGATTGAATCATACCATCATATCTACCCCCACCCAAAATGGTAGATTTTGTTCCTAGTGCTTTAGATGTTGATACAAATTCAAAAACAATATCATTATAATAATCAAGACCACGAACTAGATATGGATTTAATGTGTATTTAATTTTAAATTTATCTAAAAAATTAAGTAATGATTCAAAATCATGCTTTTCTTTATTTGTTAAAAAATCAATTAATTTTGGTGCATTTTTGACAAAATCTTTTTCACTTTCATCTTTGTCATCAAGAATTCTTAGCACATTTTTTTCAAGACGCAATTTTGAAATTTCATTCAATTGGTTTTGATATGTTAAGAAATATTTTTTTAATTCAGCAATGTAATTATTTCTTGTTTCAAATGATCCTAAATTATTAATTTCTAAAACAAACTCATCAATTTTTAATTCTTTCAAAAAATCATGTGCAAGTTTAATAATTTCAAAATTTGCTAAAACAGATTTTTTTTCAATTAATTCAATACCACCTTGAATGAATTGTCTATAACGACCTTTTTGTGGTCTTTCATACCGAAACATTGGTCCAAAATAATAAAATTTTGAATTTGTTAAATTATTAATTTTGTTTTCAACAAAAGCTCGAATTACTGAAGCAGTCCCTTCGGGACGCAAACTGATTGTACGATTACCATTATCTTTAAAAACATACATTTCTTTTGTAACAATATCACTAGTTTCCCCAGTTGCCCGAACAAAAAGATTATAATCTTCAATAATTGGTGTTTCAATAAATTCAAAGTTATATCTTAGACTTACTTTTTCAAAACTTTGGCGAATAAAATTTAAAATTTTTGCTTCTTGACCAAAAATATCTTTTGTTCCCTTTAATTTATTGAACATATTTGCACCCCTTATTTTTAGATTGAAAAATCATTGATTCCAATAAATGTTTGTTCTGCAATTTTTTCTGTTTTTCAATAATTATTTTCAATTCTTTTTTGTTTCTTTTGATATTTTTTAATTAGAAGTGATGATCATATTTTTGGGATTATGAATAAATCTAAATATCATATGATAATTATTCCACCACCAAGCGCTAAAATTGCATTAAAAGATATACTTACTAATAAAAATGGTGATGATATTAAGATTGTGATTCCAATTAATAAATTAATATTTTGAATTAGGAATGAATCAGTTATCATTGTTTGAAAGATATCTTTAATTTGTTCTTCTTTGTAAATAAAGTTTTTAGTATTAATATCTTTTTTAAATTCAGAATTTATTCTTGAAGAATCAATAGTTGTGCTAAGAATATTAATAAATGAAATTATTAATAAAGCATCAAAAATAAAATTGTCAATTTTAATTCTAAATATTAAGAAAAATGAAATTAGTAAACTAGTTGCTAATAGTTGTTTGACTAAATAAATGCAACTTACTTGAATTGAATATCTAAATGAAATATAAATTAAAATTGCTAAATTAATTAAGACAATTAGTAATACTGTTCAGCTTAATAAATAATTAACATTTGTATCTGCTAAATTAATTGTTTGGTTTATAAATTCAAAATTAAAATAATTTTTGATATTAAATCCAGCATATGCAGAATTTTCTTTGATTGCAAAAACACTATAAGTTATTAAAGCAGCAAATAAAATTAATATTAAAGGAATAATAAAGAATTTTGCTTTGAAGAAAATATTGATTTTATTTGTTCATTTCATCTCTTTCGAAGAAGTTTTTAATAATAAATATCTTTTTAATTCAAAAAATTCAGTTTGAATTGTTGATCTTAGAATCAGTGTATTGAAACCAATGATTATGATTGCTATTAATAAACAACTTATTCCAATAATTGCGCCGATTGTTGCTGAATGATTTATGTTTAAATAAAAGGATATTATTGCCCCAATTCCCAAAACAGCAAGTATGTCTAATCCTGTTAAAAGTGATTTTTTTGTTGCTTTATTAATTGCTTTATTTGTATTTGAACCTTCTTTAATTTCTTTGTTAAAAATTTGTAATTTTTTGGCAATCAAATTGAATAAAACAACTAAGATAAAAATTATTGTCAAGGCAATTAAAGAATTGATTATAACCCCGAATGCGGTGATGATTGTTAATAATACGAATAAAAGAAATGCCATTGCAACCACTGAAATTACACCTAATAAACGGTGCTTGATCACAAGAAAAGCAGACATTGCTATGAATATAATTGTGATTGCTAAAATATATGAATCAAATTGGATTGAATTTTTATTTCCAAATTCTGCTTTTTCTTTTTCCAAAATGAATGGAGTGTATGAAAAATTAATTAAGGATGTTAACTGCTTATTTGAGTATCCATTTGGACTATTATTAATTAAATAAAAGATTGAATCTCTTTTTTTGGATGAAATTAAAGAAATTGGAGAAGCTGATGAAATTAAATATTTTTGAGCGTTAATAGAATTTTTTAAAAAAGGTTTTAAACTCTTGATAACATTACCATCTTTGTCTTTTTCAATTTCTTCTTTAGGTTTATGACCAACATATGCATAGTTAACTGGATTTTTTTGTGCAGCATCCCAATTTTCTTTGTCATTTTGCATTGCATTTTGAACAAATTCATCAAGATTTAATCAAAAATAAACTTTGTTTTGAGGATCTTCAAAATCTTGGTTTTGATTTTGAAGTGAACGAATATAATAATGAAATGCTAAATGTGTAAATTGATCCCATGCATGATTATTTAATTTAATTTGAATGCGATCTGCATAACCTTCTGGAATTTTATCACTTGCTGGGTTAGCATCTAAGTCCATATTAAAGTTTTGTGAACCTTCTTTAATAAGTTCATCTAATCCATGGACTGTTTCAAGATTACCTTGAAATTTTCCTTTGTAAAAAAGTGGTGTTCCTGTATGATCTGTAATTGTTAGATATGGTTTTTTTACCAAAGTATTAATAAGCTGTTCTTGTTTCTTTTCATTTGTTGCTAATAAACTTTTAACTTCAATTTGATCGTTTGACACTAAATTAACATCAAAATTTGATGTTAATTTATCATCTTTTTCTTGCAAATAGTCTTTAACTATATCAGCAATTTTATTTGGAGCAAGCTCTCTTTTTGAACTAGTTTGGTAATTATCTTTTTGAATTTTTAGAAGAATTCTTGAATTTACATGACCATCATTCACTGGATTATTTTTCTTTAAGTTAGGACTTAAATAAAATAATGATCCAAAAATAATTGCTAAGATCATAAATAAAAGAATAAAAATACTAAATACTCATTTTATCGCAGGGGCTACTTTATTTTTTTTATTCATGGATACAATTATATAATAATTGTTATCTTTTTTATAAGATATTCACCTATTTCAACAATTTAATTTCAATTAAAATTTTTCTAGAATTATTTATTTATTTGAACTAAGTATTCAAGACCTTCTTTTGTTATTTTGCGTCCCCGGGAGGTTTTTTCAATAAATTTTTTTATTAATAATATTGGTTCTAAATCATTAATGATTGTAATTTTGTCATCTTTTAAAATTGAACTTATTGTGTCCAAAGAAGCACTCTTATTTTTAAAAATATTTTTAAGAATCTTAAGATATTCAATTTGAAAAAGATTTAGTCCACCAGGGTAAACATCTAAATAATTAAAAGCTTCTTTAACTAAATTTTCATCAATTATTTTATAGTTTTTAAATAAAGCAAAATCATAAACTCTTTTTAATAAATTATTTGCTATTCTTGGAGTTGCGCGGCAATTTAGAGATATTTCTTCAATTGCTTTATTTGTGATTTTGATGTTATTTCTTTTTGCTGAATTGATAATTATTGTTTGAATTTCTTCAATAGTATAAGGCAGTAATTTTCCAATATACCCAAATCGATCTTTTAAGGGATTTGAAACTAAATTAAATTTTGTTGTTGCACCAATTAAAGAAAATTTTTTTAGATTTAAACGCATTATTTTCATATCACCCTCAACCCCGACAGGTAAATCTATGACATAATCTTCAATTGCTGAATAAAGTAATTCTTCAACATTTTTATTAATTCCATGAATTTCATCAATAAAGATAATATCATTTTCATTTAGTGATGAAAACAAAGTTAAGATATCACTCTTTTTTTGAATTAATGGTCCTTGAACATAAATGATATTTGCCTTGATTTCATTTGCAACAATTTGGGCAAGTGTTGTTTTTCCTAATCCAGGAGGTCCATAAAATAAAAGATGATCAATCGGTTTGGTTTGTTTAATTGCGGAATTAATCATAACTTTTAGTGTCGAAGTAATTTTATTTTGTCCAACAAAATCATCAAAATTATTAACTCTGAATTCTTGTTTCATTTTGTTTTTGGCTAATTATTCGAATTGCATTTTCAACACATTCTTCAATATTATTTGTTAATTCAATATGATCAAGTGCTAATTTGATTTGACTTGTTTTAAAACCTAACATTTTCATTGTTTCTTCAAATTCTTTTAGATATGAATTTTCTTTAATTACTTTATTAAATTTTTCTAATTCTTCAGCATTAATTTTTGATAAAAATTTTGCATATTTATCTTTAAAAGATAATAAAATTGCATTGGCAATTTTTGAAGAAACATAAGGAATCTTTGTTAACTCTTCTTTTTTAGAATTAGCAATAAAATTAATAATATTTTCTCAACCAACATTTAAAATTGAAATTGCTGTTTTTGGTCCTAATCCTTGTAAGGTAATTAAATCTTCAAAAATAACCATTTCTTTAAAATTTTCAAATCCATACGTCACTTTATTATATTCATTAATAATTTGCGAAATGAAAATTTTTTTAATATCACCAACTTTAAATCGATCAATTTGTGGGACATAAATTAATTCACCCATTCCATTATGATCCAAAATTAGATAGTTTGTGCTTACATGGACAATTTTTCCATATAAATAAATTGTCATTTTTTACCTCCTTTTGTCTTAAATATAAGTTTTATTCTGTGGATTTTTTTTAAAATGTGAAAAATCTAGGAAAAAAATAAGAAAACTAAAAAATTGATAAAATTTTTATTATGAAAAATATATTGGTTAATGTCGAAATTCCTAAAGATTCAAATATTAAATATGAATATGATCGTAAAACAGGAAAAATTAAGATTGATCGAATTCTTCGTGAAGGATTTAAATATCCAGCAAATTATGGTTATATTTCAGAAGCACTTGATTGAGATGGCGATGAATTGGATGTTTTAATTTATTCACCTGAAAAATTTATGCCAGGAAGTGTTGTTGAAGTAAGAATAGTTGGGGCAATGAAAATGATTGATTCAGGTGAAACTGATACAAAATTAATTGGAGTTCATGCAGATGATTATCGTTTAGATCATATTAAATCATTAAATGATTTGGATAAGATGTGACTTCATTCAGTTGAATTATTTTTTAAAAATTACAAATTCTTCAAAGGTCCAAATGTGACAAACGTAACTGGATTTGAAGATATTGCCTGAGCACAAAAAGAATATGAAGAATGTGTTGAATTAATGCAAAAATATGGATCTTTAGACAAAGAAGAATTTATTAAAGAAATGAAAAAAATTCATCCCGAAAAATATCTTTAGAAATTAAAAATATTTGAAATTAAATGTAACTTTGAAAAAAGTTGCATTTTTTAATACTGATATTTATTTTTTATATATATTTTATATATATAAAAATTTTTTGGAATTCCCACTTATATTGAAAATTTTTCAAAGCGATTTAAAATGAAGATGAAGGGAGAAAATTTTGGCTGATAAAGAAAAATTCAAGAACTTAATTATTATGAAACCAATGATTAAAAGATTCATCAAAGATGAAATTAAGTCACTAAAAAATAAAGATAACAATAATAATGAAAATATAACTAATAAAAAAATAAATGCTAAAGAGGATGATGAATTGGAAAAAGAATTTAAAAAGAAAATAAGCAATTTTTCAAAAATAAAAAATGAAAAGTTATCTTCAGCTAAGAATTTCAAAAAATTCATTGTACTTACAATCAATAATTTTTCTGATTTGGATCGTTCAATTTTTCTAACAATATTATTTAGAAAAGATTTAAAAAATGTTTCTTGAAAAACATTTAATATTTCTAAATCAACATTTTATAGAAGATTGAAATTTATTGAAAAATTTATTAAGTGATGTCTTTTTGATTAATAATTTAAAAACATTTAAGTATCAAAAAAAATATACTTGAGAATTTCAAATTCAATATTTATATGAAATATAAATAGAACAATAATTTTCCCAAAAATAAATATTTTCCTTTTTAGTATGATGTAGTTTTTATATACCAAATATGGTAAAAGAAAAGGAAGATCTAATATGCTATTAAATAATAGTTATCAAATTATTCAAAAACAAAAAAAATTAGAGGAATATCAAGAACAAGTTAGTGTTAAAGCTCGTTTGGTTGAAAACAAAACGTTTCGTAGTCCCGAAAAATTTTATCCACTTGGATTAAGAAACAAAGGTGATGTTGTTGAATTGAGTTTTGTTCGAAATTTAGAAAATAACACATGAATTATTGAGTTTATAACCCCAAGACACACCTATGATACACCAACACAAAGAATTCTTCAATTAAATGGTAAAGATTTATTGATTGAAGATGTTGAGAATTTAAATAATCAAAAAAAGCGTTTTAGAATCAAAAAATTTAAGGACAACAGTCCAATTAAATTTGAAGATTTAAAAACATTTAAAATTCTTTTTGGTTTTCGTTCATTGCGAGATTTATTAAGTAAATTAAGTTTTATTCTTGATTTTGATTTAACTAAGTCTAATTTTGATTTTAAAAAAATTAATACCAAGGAAAATAAATTGAAATTGAAGTTTATTGAATCAATTAATTTCATTTTTCAATGGGATAAAAAACTTCAAAGTGATCCATTTGGAAGTAATACAGCTTATTATAATCATTTGGTTTATGATATTGATTTTTTGGATATGAAACAAAATGATTTCTTTTATAAAGCAATTGAGCAAAATATTGAGTTAAAAACACCGAATCAACATTTTATTCCAAAAAGAAATTATGTCTATGACTTTTTTAATAAAGTTTATATTAAGGAAAATGATTTGGAAAAAACTTTCAATCTGAAATCAAAAATCACAAATTACACAAAATTTAAACACAAAATTGAATATTTTATTGATAAAAAAAATCAATGAGATGATTCAAAAAAAGAATTTATAGATTCAACTAAAAATGATGCATTAGGATATCATTTACCAATTCGATACAATGGTGATCTTAATTTAAAATATCAAATCAATCAAAAAATAATCAATGATTTTTTAACAATAAATTATTGAAATAATTTTCCAAAAAAATTATTTGATTTTGAAAATGGACTTATTAAATTATATTGTCAAGTAATTAATATTAAAGAAGAAGATTATGATACGCAATATGAACATTGAACTAAAAAAATATTATAAAAAGCACGATTTGTGCTTTTTATAATTTTGGTCCTTTTGGAATTGGATTTCTTTTATGCGCAGTTTTTTTGTGCAATGCTTTGATTTTTTTAGCAGTGAATGGATTGGAATCTAAAGGATTTTTGATATATTTTTCAAATTCTTCATAACTAAATCCTAATTCTTCTTCATCATATTGATTATTTAACAAATTAGCACTTGGTCGTTTTTTAATTATTGAATTTGGAACTTTTAAAATTGCTGCAATTTTATAAATATCACTTTTTAATAAATTAGCAAATGGTAATAAATCACAACCACCATCACCTCACTTAGTAAAATAACCTAAAAAATATTCATTATAGTTATCAGTTCCTAATACTAAACAATCATTTTGTTGAGCTTTTGTGTACAAGACATTCATAAAAAACCTTGATTTTGTATTAGCCTTGATTCAATTATTTTTCAAAGAAAATTTTTTTGATAATGAATTGAATTGTTTTTTTAGATTGATTGTTTTGATTGAATTATCTAAAACTGCGTTCAATTTTTTTATATCTTTTTCATTTTCAAGATCTTTTTTTGTTTTTAAATAATAAAAATGTGCATTTTTTTGAAAAATATCTTTACATATCATTGCTAAAGTAGCACTATCAATACCACCAGATATACCTAAAACAATTCCTTTTGCATTTGCATCAAGAACTTTTTTTTCAATTCATTTTTTTAATTTATCAATAAGTTTTTGATATTTTTTTATCTCAAGTTCACTTAAATTAATATAAGGTCATTTTTCCATAATAATAATTTTATTCTATTAAGAACAATAAAAACCCAATTTTATTTTGTTTTTTTAAATATCTAATACTTTATAATTTCTTAAGTAATACAAATATCAATGTTTGAATTTATTTAAAAATTTGGATTAAATTATAAAAAATTATCAAAGGAGCAAATTAAATGATTAATGTTAATGATTTAAAACCAGGAGTAACTTTTAAATTAGATGGAAATATTTATGTTGTCTTGGAATTTCAACATTCAAAACAAGGTCGAGGTCAAGCAAATGTTAAAGTTAAAGCAAAAGATTTAAGATCTGGTTCAACAACAATTAAGTCTTTTACTGGTGGTGAAAAAGTTGAAAAAGCAATGATTGATAAAGTCTCAATGGATTATTTATATAATTCAGGAGATAGCATTGTTTTAATGGATCAAGATACATTTGAACAAATTGAAATTCCAGTTGCAGATGTTGAGTGAGAATTAAACTTTTTAAGAGAAGGAATGCGTGTAATTATTCGCAAATTTGAAGAAGAAGTTTTAGATATTGAATTACCAGCTAATGTTGCTTTAAAAGTTACTGAAGCACCTGATGCAGTAAAAGGCAATACAGCCACAGCAGCACAAAAAAAAGTTACATTGGAAACTAATTTTGTGATTGAAACACCGCTATTCATTAAAGAAGGCGAAGTTATTTTGGTTTCAACAGAAACTGGGAAATATGTAGGAAGAGCATAGTATGAATGATTTTATATCAGTAGATACAAAAATGAATTTTGATTTCAAGGTTGAAATTGAAACGATACATCAAGCAATTGATGATTTTTTTGCAACCCAAGATGCAATTATTTTAACAATCAAACCAAAAATAATCATTAACAAAAATAATCTTGAAATTTCTATTTCATATAAATTGAAAAAAGATGCAATTTTGTCTTTTGAAACAAAAAAAATGATCTTTATGTTAGAACAAAGAATATATTCATTAATTAATACAAAACCAAGCAATATAAAACTAATTTTTGAAGGTATTGAAAATGTTTAAAAAAAAACAGATAAATAACATTGCAATTGATAACATTAAAATTAATTCTTTAGCGCAAATTGCAAATATGAAAACAACAAATATTCCAATTAATATTAGTGCAGCAAAAATTTTTCATACCCTTTTTGCTTTCCATTATAAATTTGATTTAAAAAACCCCGATTGAATTGCAAGAGATCGGTTCATTCTTAGTGATGCCAATGCTAATCCAACATATTATTCAACATTATATTTGTTAGGATTAATTTCCAAAAATGATTTGGAAAATATCAATAAACCAACTTCGAATTATCAAAATTTTCTTGCAAAAAATAACAAATTCGGGATTGAAATATCTTCAACCAAACCAGGTTATGGTGTTGCTCAAGCAGTTGGAATTGCTGTTGCTGAGGCTAATTTATCAAATAAATTTAAAGAAGTAAGTCATTTTACTTATGCTTTTGTTTCAAGAAAAGATTTGGAAACTGGCATTGCCCAAGAGGCGCTAAAATATGCTGGATTAATTAGTTTAAATAAGTTGATTGTCTTGTATGATTCGAATTCTTTTTTAAGCAATTTTAATGTTAAAAAGACAATGATAAACAATAAAAAAACATATGAATCATATGGGTTTAAATATTTAAAAATCAATGATGCAAATTATAAATCAATCTCAAAAGCAATCACAAAAGCTAAAAAAAGCAATAAACCAACAATCATTGAAATTAAAACTTCATTACAAGAAATGAAAATCATTAATTTTGAAGGATATTATTCAAGATCTTCAAGTTTAAGTTTTGAACAAATTGATGAATTTAAAGATTTAACAAATTTCAAAAAAAGTGATTTGTTTGATTGCTATATTGATGTTGTCAATGAATATAAAAAAGTTTTTGCAAAAAATAATGAATTATTTATAAAATGAACGCCTTCAGATAAGCTAATGCATTTTTTAAATGAAAATATTAAAGAAAATGTTAATGATAATTATTTGATGAATAAAAATGATTTAGCTGCAAAATTAATCACAATCATGAACAATGTTTTTGATAAATATAAAAACACGATTGCAATTTCTTCTTTATTTGATTTATTAACAAAAATAAAAAATGCAGGTGGTGTGCATGATTTCAATAATCCTGAAGGAAGAAAATTATTTTTAGAAATGAAAAAATCAGCAATGGGGTTAATTGCTTGTGGGATTTTTTATCATTCGAATTTTAAACCAATTATTTTTGATTCATTATCGGATGCAAGTTTATTTATTCCTGGGCTAAAACAAGCAGCAGCAAATAATTTAAAAATGCTTTTTATTTTTAATAATGATTTAAATTCACTTAAAAATTCAAATATTTCATATCAAGAAGAAGAACAAGTTGCAATTTTAAACCAAATTGAAGGACTAAAAATTCTTTATCCAGCTGATGCAAATGAATTAGCTGGCGCAATCGAATATTATTTTAATAAAGCTACTTCCCCAGTTGTAATCATTGCGAAATTTAATAGTAGTTGAAACTCTGAAAATACATCGAAAGCAAATTTTATTTTGGGTGCATATTATGTTTTAAAAAATCCTTCGCAATATACATTACTAGCAAAAGGAAATGATTTACAATTAGCTTATAAAATTGCAGTTAAAGATCAATTAAATTTAATTTCAATTTCCAATGAAGATAATTTGGATAAACTAAATTACAATAAAAATTGCGCAATTACTTTTACAAAAGATATCAAAAATGGCTGATTAAAATATGCGAAGATGAATTTAAATCTTAACAATACAAATAATAAAGTTAAATCTGATTTTAATTTGATTGAAAAAGCAATCAAAAAAATCATTGATAAATAAAAAATCAAACCCTAGTTTAAGTGGTTTGATTTTATTTTTTTTAAATAAGAATGAATTTCATTTTCATCTAAATAGCGAAATTGACCAATTTTTAAATTTTTATCATCCCAAATACCATATCTTTTTCGATGCAGTTTTAAAACAAGATTATCAACTAATAAAAAAAGATTTTTGACATGGTGATTTCTTCCTTCATTTAATTTAACAAGATAATTAAAATCATCAATTTTTTTCACAGTTTGTTTTGAAAATTTATTATTTAGCATCACAAAATTGGAGTTAAGAAATTTTAATTCTTTTTCACTTAAAGGTTTTTTTAGTGTCGCAATGTATTCGCGTTCAATATTGCTTGAAGGATGTGCTAATAAATTAGCAAAATCACCATCATTTGTAACAATAATTACCCCCGTTGTATTAAAATCAAGTCGACCAATGGAAAAACAAAATTTTTCAAGTTTCATTCATTGATAAATTGTTTGGCGATTTTGGGGATCCTTTAGTGTGCAAATTGTGTTTCTTGGTTTATTTAAAAGGATATAAAATTTTTGATTTTGATTTTTTAAAATCTGGTTATTAATTTTAATTTCATCATCAAAAAAGACTCTTTGACCAATAACTGCAATTTGATTATTGACATAAACTTTTTTTTCTTTAATGAGATTTTCAGCTTCTCTACGGGAGCAAAAACCCATTTCAGAAATCCTTTTTTGAATTTTAATTTTTTTATCCATAATTTAGATCCTAATTTAATTTAATGAGACTTTTAAAAATGCTATTTATTATTATAAATACTTTTATTTTAAGTTTCATTTTATTTTTTTTCTTTAGTTTTTTAATTAAAGTTTTTGGTAGGAGATAACAAGATGCTAGAAAATAAAATTAATGATTTAAAAAATATGAGCTTGCAAAAGAAAAGGGCTTTTATTGTTGATTTTTGTTTAAATCAGAAACTTAAAAAAAATAAAAATCAAATCAATTCACAATTTAAAAATGTTTCAATTCTTGATTTTTTTATTAATTCATTAAGTGAAGATTATAAAAAAATTTTCATTGTTGATTTTATTAAAAATGAAAATAATCCATATTGATACTTAGATAATTGATCAAAAAATGCTTATTATAAAAAATTAAATTATTTGGTTGATTTATTTATTGATTATGTATATTGTTCATAAGCAAAATCAAAATAATTTCGAAAATAAGCAAAGCACTTGAACAGAAGAATTCATTTTTAATGCTAAAAAAGTTGATTATACAGATCAATGGTCAAGCACAAATGAAATTACAAAATTAAAAATTCGAAGAATTATTAAAAATGATAAATTTATTGTCTTTTTTGAGCATATAAATAATTTAGCTGATATTAAAGAAATAAGAGTGACTGGATTAATCAATAATAATAAAGTTGACTTTTTGCCGGCTTTTGATCAAGAGAAAAACAAATTTGTTTTTAGTTACAACAGTGATTTGGATAGTAAAAATAAGCTTGAATTTAAAGATATTTTAAATTTAAATTTTGAAATTGAATATAAAATTGGGCGTTATTGAAATCAAACAAAGCATTTCACATATTGATTAAAAAATAATAGTAAATCAAAAAATATCTTGGTTAGCAAAGAAACAAATATTCAAGTTTTATCTGAAATTTCAATTAATTCTTATTCAGATTGAGTTGACAAAAACAAAGTTAATCATCAGTTCAAAACAAAATATATCAACTTATTTTTCAAACCCAATTTATTAAAACAAGGTTTGCTTAATCAAAAATTATATGACTTAGAAATAACAAAAATAAATAAAAATGACCAAGAAGAATATCCATTAGATAATTCTGATACTTATGATTTAAGTTTGGGTCAAGCTAGTATTTTTAGTCCTTTTAAAGAAAAATATGAAACTAAACTAAAATATAAATCTTTTAATCGAAGTGAGATTTTAGTTGATTCATATAGTTATTATGATAGGGAATTGGATAATGTTGTTGTCGGACAACAAAATCCTTATGCAAAATTAGGGATGCTTATTCCTTTAAAACATAGTGGAATTTTTGGTTATCAAATTAATTTAAATATTGGTAAAAATCTAAAAGATTTCAAACTTTCTTATGCTCAAGATTTTCCCAAAGCTTTTTTTCATTTACAAAATGGGTTAATAAAAATGAAAACAAAAGCAATTAAAGGATGATTGACGAACGAAAAATGACACAAAATTAAGTATAAAAATTTTGCTGAAATCATAAAAAACGCTGATTCTTTGAATTTTATTGAAGAAATGGGGAATAAATAATGAAAGAAAAAAAGAAAAAAATTTGGTTGTGGTTGGGAATTAGTTCAATTGTTGCAATTGCCTGTGGATTAGCAGCAACATTTGTGATTTTGCAACAAAAATCAAATAAAAAAGATGCAAATAAAATTAATCAAGATAATAAAAAACCGAACAATCCAAATGAGAATAAAAATAATGAAGACTCAAAAATAAGTGATGATTCAAAATCTGAGGATCAAAATAATTCAGTAATTGATGATAAAAATCAAGATGAAGATCAAAACATTATTGAAACAAAAAACAAAAAGGATGTTCCATGAAAAGAAATTTTTCCAGAAATTAAAAGTTCTGATTATTATGAAAAATTAAATTATCGTAATGGACAAGCATGGATTGATGAAGAAATGATCGTTTATATTATTAAAGACGTTTTAAACCGGATGCTTGTAATAGATGGTGAAGTTGATTATGCCTACAAACAAATTGATGATCAAAATTTATTAATTACTTTTAAATGAAATAATGACAAACAAAAAAGTGTTGTGAGTTATAAAATAAGTACAAATAAGTTATAATTTCTCTTATGAATTTGGATTTTAAAGAATTAGTATTTAAAAAAATAAGTAAACTTACAAAAAAGAAATTTGATTTAGATACTTTAATTAAAGATTTAAATGTTGATAGTTTAGATTTAGTAATTTTGATATCAGAGTTGGAATCGAATTTTAATATTGAAATAACTGATGATGAATTAATGCAAATAAAAACTATTGGCGATGTCATAAACTTAATCGAACAAAAAAATCGAAAATAAAAAAAATAATGTAAAATGTTTATGTTTTATTAAAAAAACATTTTACATTATTTTACGGGTATAGTTCAATGGTAGAACAACGGGCTTCAACCCCGTGTGTTGTGAGTTCGAGTCTTGCTACCCGTGCCATATCTTTATAAAAGAAAATGAATTCTAAAGGCAGTTATATCTGCTTTTTTATTTAATTTTTTTTTAAAAAAATGATTACTCAAATTTAATTAAAAAAATTTAATTTGTTTAAATTCATAATTTTTTTGTTTTTAATTAGATAATTCTTTAATTAAAATCTCCCTTAATTTTAGAAAAAAAAAAAAAAAAATATTAAAATTAAGTTTTTAAAAATTGAAGGAGTAAATTAAATGAATAAAAAAGTTTTATTATTGAGTGTGAATGCAATTATTTTAGGAAGTCCTTTAATATCTGCATCATGTAATATTACAAAAACTGAACAAAAACAAGTTCTAAGTAAGGATGGAACCGAACTGATTCAAATTGGTTTTAAAAATGGACAAATTGAAGCTGTTCCCAAAACAGTTAAAAAAGTTCCAACAACCCTTCCAAAGCAAATAACAAGCTTAAAAGATGCTTTTAAAGAAAATGTTAATGATAAAATTGAGGGCATTGAAAAATGAGACACAAGCAATATAACAAACATGGATGGCGTTTTCTTTGGAGCAACAAAATTCAATGGTGATATTTCTAAATGAAATACTTCTAAAGTTAAAACCATGAAAAATATGTTTGATACTGCAAATAACTTTAATGCAGATATTTCTAAATGAAATGTTTCAAATGTAACTAATATGGATTTCTTGTTTATTCGTGCAAGCAAATTCAATCAAAATATATCAAATTGAAAAACTGAGAATTTAACGACAATGCGTGGTATTTTTAAAGATGCAGCAAGTTTCAATCAAAATATTTCAGGATGAAAAACGTCAAAAATAACTGATATGGCTTCAGTTTTTAATGGCGCTAAAAAATTCAACCAAGAAATTGGAAATTGAGATGTTTCAAATGTTACTGATATGAGTAACATGTTTCAAAATACAAATGAGTTTAATGGAAATATTAAAAACTGAAAAGTAACAAAAGTCACCAAAATGAATAACATGTTTGAAAATGCATTGAAATTCAATCAAGATATTTCAATTTGGGACACAAGCAATGTAACAACAATGAAATCAATGTTTACTGATGCAAAAGCATTTAATCAGGATCTAAAAAATTGGAAAGTTGATAAAGTTACAAATCATCAATATTTTAATAATATTAATAGAAAAGAAAATGAAACTTGAACAAATATCCCAATCAAATTCAAAGCTAAAAAGAAATAAAAAATAATCTTTGTTTCAAATTAAACAGCTTAGATTATAAGAAAAATATATTAAAAAGCAGACTTCATATTTTTTTAGAAGACTGCTTTTTTCATTGGAATTTGATATTTTTGAATATATGGTGCCGTCAACTGGAATTGAACCAGCGACCCCTTCCTTACCATGGAAGTGCTCTGCCCCTGAGCTATGACGGCTTGATGGAAAATTCAATGATTATTATATAAGAAAATGCCTTATTATTTTTAATAAAATTTGGATTATTTAAAATATACTTATATATATTATGGAAAAAACAATGTATGACTCCTTGATTGCTATCAAGAAACAATATTTAGAACTTGAACAAAAATTAAACTCTCCCGATGTTTATAATGACATTAAAAAATATGCCAAAATCTCCAAAGAAAAAGCAGATCTTGAGGATATTTATGTTTATTTTAAAAAATACCAAGATTTTGAAGAACTTTATTTATTATCTAAAGATATTTTAGAAAATGAAAAAGATAGTGAATTAATTGAACTTGCAAGAAATGATATTGATAATCAATTAAAGAAAATGAATGAATTAGAAGAAAAATTAAAAGAATTGCTATTACCTGTTGATGAAAATGATAAACGCAATGTTATTGTTGAAATTCGTGGTGCAGCAGGGGGTGATGAAGCAAATATTTTTTCGGGTGATTTGTTTAAAATGTACCAAAAATATTCCGAAGAAATGGATTTTAAAATAAAAATTATTGATTATACATATGGTTCAGCAGGTGGATATAGTCAAATCGTTTTTAGCATTAAAGGTGAAAAAGTTTTTTCAAAAATGAAATTTGAACGTGGTGTGCATCGTGTACAAAGAGTACCAGCAACAGAAACGCAAGGAAGAGTACATACTTCAACAGCAACAGTAACAGTTTTACCAGAAATTGATGATGATGTCAACATTGTAATTAAACCTGAAGATCTTGAAATTGATGTTTTTCGATCATCTGGGGCTGGGGGACAATCGGTTAATACAACAGATTCAGCTGTGCGAATCACACATAAACCATCTGGAATTGTTGTTACTTCACAAGATGAAAGAAGTCAAATTCAAAACAAAGAAACGGCATTAAAAGTTTTAAAAAGTCGCTTGTATGAAATTGAAATTCAAAAACGCGAAGAAGAAGAAAGTGGATTAAGAAAATTAGCTGGAACTGGAGATCGAAGTGAAAAAATTCGGACATATAATTATCCTCAAGACCGTGTTACAGATCATCGAATTGGATTTTCAACTTCACTAAAAACAGTTATGGAAGGTAGTTTGGATAAAATTATTGATGCATTAATTGCTGATGAAAAAGCTAAAAAAATTCAAGAAGTAGGATTATAAAATGATTGATAAAGAGGTTTTGCTACAAGAAAAAAGAAGATATGAGCAGCCTCTTTTTGTTTCAAAAAAGGAAGAAAAATTATTAAAAAAAGATTATCCAGTGCAAAAAATTATTGGTTATCAAACAATGCAAAATGTGCATATTGATCTAAGATATAATGTTTTGATTCCAAGATATGAAACAGAAGAGGTTATTCTTGAAAGTTATAATTATATTAATCAAGATTCAAAAGTACTAGACTTATGTTGTGGTTCAGGATTTATTGGACTTGCAATCAATAAAAATATCAATGCTTTTGTTACTTTTAGTGATATTTCAAATCAAGCAATTAAACAAACAAAATTAAATATTAAACTAAACAATTTAAAAAATTGTTTAGTAATTAAATCAAATTTATTTAAGAAAATTAACCAAAAATTTGATTTAATCGTTTCCAATCCGCCTTATTTAAACAAAAATCATCAATTTCCTAAATCATTAAAATGAGAACCCAAAAAAGCTTTATTTGCAAAAGAGGAAGGCTTATTTTTTTATAAAAAAATTTTGAATGAGGCAAGGAATTATTTAAATTTACAAGGTTATTTAATTTTAGAAATTGATGCATATGCTAAAAACTGAATTGCAAAAAATTATCCAAAAGCAATTTTTAAAAAGGATATTAATAAAAACTATCGAATTGCAATTTTAAGTTATGAAGATCTAAAAAAATAGCACTCTTAATAAAAATGTGCTAAAATACTATCTATTATGGCAAATAAAAGAGATTATTATGAAATACTTGGCATAAATAAAAATGCAACAGAAAAAGAAATCAAATCAGCTTATCGTAAATTAGCGATGCAATACCATCCTGATCGCAATAGTGCTCCAGATGCTGAAGAAAAATTTAAAGAAGTTTCAGAGGCATATGAGATTTTATCAGATGCAAATAAAAGAGCTAAATATGATAAATTTGGACATAGTGCTTTTGATCCAAATTCATATTCATTTGGAAATTCAGAAGATATATTTAGTAGCTTTTTTGAAAGTTTTGGTTCAGGTTTTTCAGGTGGAAGTTTTTTTGATGACATTTTTGGCTCATTTGGAGGTTTTGGTAATGAAGCAAATGCACGTGGTCAAGATTTACAATTAGTTTTAAATGTTAATTTTGAAGATGCAATTTTTGGTAAAGAAGTCGAGATTAATTTGGACCAATATGACATGTGTGATGGATGTGGCGGTAGTGGTGCTGATAGTCCACAAGATATTATTACATGTTCAGAATGTCATGGAAATGGTCAAATTAGCAAACGAATTGCAATTTTTTCAACGATCAAAACATGTCCAAAATGTAATGGATCAGGAAAAATAATTAATAAGACTTGCTCTAAATGTAAGGGCAAAAAAACAACAAAAAATCAAATCCGCAAGAAAATTTCGATTATTCCTGGAATTGAAAGCGGGGATTCAATTAAAATAAGTGGTTTTGGTAAACCATCAGTAAATGGTTCCCATGTTGGTGATTTATATCTTGTTTTCTCTGTTGCTCAAAGTAAATTGTATAAAAAACAAAATAATGATTTATTTTTATCAATGCCGCTTTCAATCAAAAGTGTTTTATTAGAAGAAACAATTTCAGTGCCAACACCATATGGTAAAAAGGAAGTTAAATTAAGTCATAATTTAGATTTAAATGAACCAATTCGGATTAAAAACTGCGGATACCCATATAAAAATTCAAATTCAAAAGGTGATTTATTTATTCATTTAGATTTATATATTCCGAAATTAAATCACCATGAAAATAGTCAAATTAAAGAATTATTCAAAGATAAGACTGATACAAAACGAGAAGAATGATTAAAAAAATTCTAATCGTTTTTTTATTTTAAAGTTTTAATATTTGATTTTATGTTATCATTATTGTTTATTAAATTTTATTGACAAAAAGGGGATTTTTATGTCTGAAAAAATAATGATTGTTGAGTCACCTAATAAAGTTAATACAATTCAAAAAATCGTTGGCGATAAAATAATCGTTTTAGCCTCAGTTGGACATATTCTTAAACTAGCGACAGGCGGAATTAATAATTTAGGAATTGATTTTGAAAACTGAGAACCAAAAATGATTCCTGATCCACTTAAAAAAACGATTATTTCAAATCTAAAAAAAGCAACAAAAAATGCCGATGAAGTTTTGATTGCAACTGACCCCGATCGTGAAGGTGAAGCAATAGCAAATAATTTAATAACAACTTTAAAATTAGAAAATAAATACAAAAGAATCAAATATAATGAAATTACAGATGAGGCAATAAAATTTGCAATTGAAAATCCACTCGAAATTGATAAAGCTTTAGTTAATGCCCAAAAAGCGCGTCGAATGCTTGACAGGATAATAGGTTTTCGTTTATCTGAATTAATGAAGAAAAAAGTAAAAAATGCACCAACTAATCCCTCAGCCGGAAGAGTGCAATCGATTGCTTTAAAATTAGTTTGTGATCGTGAAAAAGAAATTGAAGAGTTTCAACCAATTTTATATTCAAAAATTAATGTCTTATTAAAAAATGAGTTAGAAGCAATTTTATATCTAAAAAACAATAAAGATTTTGAAGATAATACCTGAATTGACCAAGAGCATGCAAAAAAAATTTATGCAGACTTATTAGCAAGTGATTACAAACTTTTAATTGATGACATTGTAGTTTCAAAACGAACTGAAAGTGCATATACACCCTTTAAACAATCAGTTTTATATAAAGAAGCGAAATATAATTCAAAAACTGTCCAATCCTCTGCCCAAAAACTTTTTGAAGCCGGATTAATTTCTTATCCGCGAACTGATTCAACAAGATTAAGTGAATCATTTGTTGCTAAGGCAAGAAATTACATTAAAGAAAAATTTGGGGAAGCTTATATTGCTAAAGAAATCAAAGGTTTTTCAGGAAAACAAGATGCACACGAAGCAATTCGGCCAACAAGAATTGATTTAGATCCTGAAGCTGCAAAAAATCAATATGATTTAAATGAAATTGATGCCTATATTTATAAAATCATTTATGACAAGACAATTATGTCATTAATGACTTGTCCTAAAAAAGAAATTTATAAATTTAATTTAAAAAATAGTGGTCAAAATTTCCGAATGTCTTTTAGTAAAGTTATTTTTGATGGGTATTATGCATATGCTGGAAAGGAAGAAACAATTCAAATTCCTAATTTAAAAATTGGTGATGTCATTGATGCAAAGGAATTTATTAAAGAAGATAAACAAACCCAGGCACCAAGTCGTTATAACGAAGGTTCATTAATTAAAAAATTGGATGACATCAAAGTGGGTCGACCTTCAACATTCGCTTCAACAATTTCTGTGATTAAGCAAAGATTATTTGTTGAATTAATTGATGGGCATTTAGTTCCAACTGAGTTTGGAAAAGTTGTTTTGGAAAAACTATTGAGTAGTTTCCCTAAAACAATCAATGAGGCATATACAGCCTTAGTTGAAACAGAACTTGATTTAATTTCTGAAGGAAAAGAAGATTACAAAAAATTAATGCAAGACTTTTGAAATAAATTTAATGCAAGATACGATGATATCAAGGATCAAATTGATATTACAACGCTTGAGTTAAACAAATTAAATGAACAATGCCCATTATGTAATGCTGATTTAGTTTATCGTTATACAAAAATTAAAAAACAAAAATTCATTGGTTGTTCTGCATTTCCTAAATGTAATTACATTCGAAATATTGATAATCCAGGAAGAAAATATTTTAGAAAAAAAACAACAACAAAAAAATAAAATCAAAATTCAAGCTTCTTTTATGCAAAAGAACTTGAATTTTTTTATGCCCCTTAAAATAATTTAATTTTTTTCAAAATTTCTTTTTAATTTCAGAGAGTTTTTTATTTAAAATTGATACTTTAAAATACAATGTATTTTATATTTTTTAAAATTTTTTAGCAAAATTACAATTTTTATTTCCTTAGCATAGTAAAATAAGTAGCATGAAATCTAAAAATTCAAAATTAAGAAAAGGTCTTTTAATTACAACATGAGTTGCAATTCCAACCTTAACAGCAGCTGCAATTGCTGGTGCAATTTATTATGTTGTAAAAAATACCCGAAGTATTGAAAAAGAATTTTGATCTGTCGAAAAATTTAATGAAGAAGTTGGCAAAATAAAAATCAAAGACATGATCGTAGGTTCATTAGAAGCGAATAAACTTTATGATGATTTTAATAACGAAAAAATTAAAATACAAAAACAAAGGGAAGAATATTTTAATAAACATCCGCAATTATTTAGTGATATTTTGTTGAATGAAAATGCAACTCCTTTATTAGGGTTATCAATTTCTGACCAACAAAAGATCTTGAAAAATGCACCACCAGCTTTTGATCCAGATGCTTTTTTAAAACCAAAAATTAATAGTCTTTTAAACTTTGAACAAACCAAGTATTTGGATTTTAAATTTACAGATTTAGAAAAAATTCAAAATGATAATTCAAAATTAAAAATTCATTTTGAAGTGTTTTTGAATTACGAATATGCTAGAGGTGTGTTTGAAACAAACAAAATTAAATCAACACCAAATTCAAAATATTATTTTAAATCATCTCAAGATGTTGAATTTTTTTCAAATGACTTAAAAATTTATCCGGGGTCAAGTTTTTACAATAATTGAGCAACAAACAAAAAAGATGCCGAAAAAATTATTGGAGAAATTAATGAAAAAAATAAAGAACATGACAAAGAAATTCAAGAATTAGAAGAAAAAAAACTTCAATTAAAAGACAACGAAGAAGAAGTTGCTAAACTTGATAAACAAATTGAAGACTTGAAAAAGAAAAAGGAAGAATTATTTAAAGCTCCTTCATTTCAAGAAAGCATTTTCAAATGGTTTAAAGAAATTTTTGAAAAAACAAATGCTTTTTCAGATATTTATCCAAGTGAAAAAAATTTCAAAATTGAACCATTGGAAAAAGAAAATCAATCACAATATGTTTTATGAAATCCAAAAAAAGGATTAAACGAATTAACAATTAAATTCAAATTTGTAAGTACAAATGAGCAAAAACGTATTGAAAGTTATCCAAAAATCATAATTTTTACTCTAGATGATATTTAAAATTTAAAATTTTTTAATAATATGAGATTATTTACATTCAAATTAAATCTAAATTTTTAGTTTTAAAGTATTTTAAGTTTTCAAAATAACACATGATTCTAAAGATCTCATTTAGAATCTCAAAAGAAATAAGCGAAAGGTTATATATGAAACAAAAAAGAATAAATATTGCAATAGATGGTCCCTCAGGTGTGGGAAAAACAATTATGGCAAAAATGTTAGCAAAAGAATTAAATTATAAATTTATTAGTAGTGGTAACATTTATCGTGCTATTGCATATAATGCAATTCAAAAAAATATTGATTTAGAAAATGAATCTGAAATTAATAATGCATGAAATTTTGAAAACTTATATATTGATGAAAATGAAAAAATATTTTTGAATAATCAAGATATCTCATTTGAAATTCGTAAAGATGATGTTTCATTAGCTGCTTCAGCAATTGCGAGATTTAATTCAATCCGACTAAAAGTTAATGAATATATTCAAAAATTTGGCAAAGAAAACAAAGGAATTATTGTTGAAGGAAGAGATGCAACATATCGAATTTTACCGGATGCTGAAGTTAAGTTTTTTTTGTGAGCTGAACCAGAAATTCGTGCAAAACGAAGATACCGACAAAATATCATTATTGGAATTGAAAGTAATTTTGATGATATTTTACAAGCAATTAAAATTAGGGATTACAATGATATAAACCGGGAAGTTGATCCGCTAAAATATTGTGAAGGAAGTATCCGCATTGATTCAACAAATATGAGTATTGAAGAAAATTTTAGAGTTATGCTTGATGAAATTTTAAAAAGGCTAAATTAATTTATGAAAAATACAATTGCTTTAATTGGTAAACCAAACGTTGGCAAATCAACATTGTTTAATAAAATTATTGATAAACGAAAATCAATTGTTTATGATACTCCTGGTGTAACAAGAGATCGCATTTATGATCTAGGAAAATGATCAGGTCATGAATTTAGAGTTATTGATACAGGCGGAATAACTGATGAAACTGGCAATTTCAAAGAAGAAATCAAAAAACAAGCTGAAATTGCAATCAATGAAGCAGACATAATTATTTTTATTGTTGATGGAAAAGAAGGATTAACAAAAGAAGATTTTTTTGTTGCAAGCTTACTAAGAAAAGCAAATAAAAAAATTTTATTAGCAGTTAACAAATTAGAATCAAACTTACATTTTTTTGATAGTCAAATTTACAAATTAGGATTCAGTGATATTTATCCAATTAGCGCCATTCATGGTGAAGGAATCGGGAATTTACTTGATGAAGTTGTTGCGAATTTGAATTTCAATCAAAATCCGCAATCAGATCATTTTAAATTAACAATTTTAGGCGCTGCCAATGTTGGCAAATCAACATTGTTAAATACTTTGGCAAATGAAGAAAGATCAATTGTATCAAATGTCGCAGGAACAACACGTGATTCTGTTTCATATTTAATTAAAATAAATGATGAAATTTTTGAAGTTATTGATACAGCGGGGATTAAAAGAAAAAGTAAACTTGTTGATAGTATTGAACATTATGCTTTAATTCGGGCAAAAAATTCAATTGAAGAAGCCGATCTTTGCTTATTAATTTTGGATGCCAAAGAAGAAGTAAGTCATTTTAGTCAAAATATTATTGGTATTGCTTATGAATTAAAAAAACCTTTAATTGTAATTGTAAATAAATGAGATTTAATTGAAAAAGACACGAATACAATGGCAAATTACAAAAAAAATCTTGCTAAAAAATTAAAATTCGTAGACTGAGCACCAGTTGTATTTATTTCTGCCAAAAATAAACAACGAATTAACAAACTCAAAGATGCAATTATTCAAGTAAAAAATAATTTATCAAGAAAAATTAATACAAACCAATTAAATTCAATCATGATGACAGCACAAATTATCAAGCCAGCTTCACCAATCAATGGTAAAAGATTATCAATTACATTTTCAAAACAAATTGATGCAAAAATCCCAACTTTTTTACTTTTTGTTAATGATCCAAAATGTGCCCATTTTACATATTTAAGATATATTGAAAATCAAATCCGTCAAAATTATGATTTTTCAGGCACGCCAATTAATTTGGTTTTAAAAAATAAAAATAAAAAAGAGGAAAAATAATTATGAAACAAAAAATTGCAATTTTAGGTAGTGGTGCGATGGGAACTGCTTGTGCCAATGTCCTTAGTGAAAACAATCATGATGTGATTATTTATGGTATTAATCAAGAAGAACTAAATGATTTAGCAACTGGATATAATCATAAATATTTTGCCACAAAATTAGTTAGCAAATTTAATACATCAAATGACTTAAAAAAAACTCTTGAAAATGTAAATTATGTAATTATTGCAATTCCAACAAAATTTATTCCTGATGTTTTTTACCAGGTAATTAATTTAGTTAAAAAGCAAACAATTATTGTTAATTTATCCAAAGGTTTTTGACCTAATTCAAATGATTTTATTCATACAAGAATGGAAAAATTAGCTACAAAAAATAAGAAAATTCAAGGAGTAGTTTCATTAATTGGACCATCTTTTGCAATTGATATAGTTAATAAAAACATCACAATTATTAATGCAGTTTCAAATAATATAAACTTGGCAAAAAAAGTTAAAAAAATTTTTTCAAATCAATGGTTTGGTGTTGCAATTACAAATGATGTAATTGGCGCTGAAATTGGTTCAACTTTTAAAAATGTTTTAGCAATTGGTTCTGGATTGATTGCTGGCATGGGATATTCAACAAATACACAAACAGCTTTTTTAACATATGGGTTAAAAGAAATTAAAAACTATGCATTATATTGTAATGCAAACATTGATACAGTTTATGACCTATGTGGATTGGGTGATTTGATGTTAACAGGCTTATTTGAAAAATCAAGAAATTATATGTATGGCAAGAATTTTTTTAAAAATAAGCTTGATGACAATTTTGTCACTGTTGAAGGTTTATATGCTCTAAAATATATTTATAAACAAATAAAAAACAATAAATCAATAAAACTACCATTAATTGAAAGTCTTTATAAAATCATATATAATAAAGTTGAACCAAGGAAAATAATTACCAAACTAATGAAAGAAATCTAAAATTTATAATAGTAGGTGAAGAATATATGACAAAAAAAGAATTAATCAAAATAACATCAGAAAAAACCGGATTTCAACATGCGATGGTTGAATCAATTTTGGAAGAAATGGTAAATATTTTAATTGAAGAAGTTGCAAATGAAAATCAAGTAACAATTTCTGGACTTGGAGTTTTAAATTCAAAATTAATTCCTTCAAAAACAAAGCAACATAACATTACAAAAGAAACAATTATAATTCCAGAAAAAATGGCTCCCAAATTTAAATTTTCAAATGTTTTTAAACAAAAAATTAATGATGCTTATCAAAAAATTAAAAAATAAGATTTTCAATAATGTTTAATACACCAGGAAATGACAAACTTAATTTTTTACCAAGTTTTAAAGCCTCTTTATATTTAAGGGCTTTTTTATTTTTTATACCTTCTTTTAAATTTTTATGAAAAATTAATAAAAATGTATTTTGAATTTTATAATAAATTATTCAAAAAGCAATTCCTTGATGTTTTTCAATTAAATCTAAATATTCAATTTGATGTTTTTTAATGTTATTAAGTGGTAAGGAATTTTCTTCAGTACTCTTTGCTTCAAAAGCAATAAATTTGCCTTTGTATACTCCATAATAATCAACAGAACTTTTATTTTTAATGAATGCATTTTCTAAACTTAATTGTTTATTTTTTAAAAAAACTGATTTAAAATTGATGTCTAAATTTTTTTTATGAATTAAGCAAATATTGTTTTTAAAATAAAATTCATTTGTTTGATTAATAATTGTTTCAAGCAACATTCCTCGGTTTTTAAAAATTAGATTCATATTAAATATTAAACATAAAAAAATAGGGAATTTGTCCCTAGTTTTTCCCTAATTTTTTTTAGCAATTATATTTTTTTCAGTTATAAAAATATTCATCTTTTTTATTCATTAAATATTCAATTAAATTGGCTGTCATAAGCATTGCTAAAACATCATTATGACAATATTTTTTTAAATCACTTGTTTTTTGTTTTCATTCCTCATCACCAATGACGCCAAGTGCTCTTGTTGTCGCAATTAATAGCGCTAATGAACCGTTTTTAACATTTAATTCTGAATAAGGAATAATTTTGTGCTTTAAATATTTACCCAAATTATTTTTTGTCACAAAATATTCAATTTTTTTAATTGAATATGAACCATGAATTTGTCCAAGATTAATGGTTCGATTTCTAACAAAGTATTGCGATCCATGGGGACTAAAAAATTTACAAATATCAACTAATCTATTTACAATAAAGTCAATTTTTTGGCAATATTCTTGATATTCATTTGAAGAAAGTTGTTTTTTATTGATATAAAATCACATTTTTTCTTTAATTTCATTTAATTTTGTTTTTTCATATCCCTCATTATAAATAATGTAATATGAAATTTCTTTATCATATAAATCATCAACAATTTTTTTATAAGTATTTAGATCATAATTAAGTGGGTCATAAACAAAATCATTGCTTTGATAAATTTGATTATTTTTTGTTTTAATGATTGATGTTTGGGAAATAATTTGATTTCAATGTGCAACATTATCCATCATTGGATAAGGTAATGAAACGCCTTCAAAATCAAACCAAGCAATGTTTATTTCTTTATTGGTAATCACTTTATATTCAAATAAATTTTCTATATTTGGATCAATTGAAATTAAATTGTTGTCATAAAATTCTTTAATTTGTTTTTTTTGCAAGGAATTAATCTTATTTTCAACTCCGGAAATAATTTTTAAAATATTTTTTGAACCAAATTCATAATTAGGAAAAGCTTTATTAAAGATTTTTAGAAATCAAATATTTGCTCCAAAATTATCAATAAAATCATC